>CAVIPV010000014.1:0-13040 GCA_963644495.1 Prevotella sp.
CTCAAGCGCGAAATATATATTAGCAAATCCCAAACCATTTGTCAACAACTTTTTTCAGGTTTTTACAATTTCTTTTTACAGATTTTTACGATTTTAGTTTTCCTGTAAGTTATGTTATAATCAGATGTGAAACTTTGCGCCAGCCTCTGGCCGCAGAATGGAGAACTTCATGACCGTTACAACTGAAAAGAAACAATACTATGGTCTGGATCTGTTAAAGTTTATTATGGCAGTTCTGGTAGCTGCCAGGCATGTAATCCAGATCTATTATCCCGCTGAAAGTAAATGGCGACTGGTGATCGGGTGCTGGCTGTCTAATCTGGCAGTTCCTGTTTTCTTTCTGATCGCAGGCTTCCTTCTATTTAAAAAGATCCCCGTGCAGGATCCTGTGCAGAATAGCCTTGATACATCCGATACAGATATAAAAAACAGCTGGCCTGCTACCAGACGCTATATCTGCCGTATCCTGAAACTGTATATCCTCTGGTGTGTGATCTACTGGCCTATTGATATTTACAACTGGGTCCAGAGAAATGATACTATCACCCAGGCGGTCCTTTTCTATGTACATTCTTTCTTTATGTCAGCTACCATTACCCAGCTGTGGTATCTGCCGGCTCTGGCCATAGCCAGTTTTATTGTATGGCTGTTTTACAGAGCAAAAGCAAAGACCTGGATGCTGCTCCTTTTTACAGGGATCCTTTTTATTTTGGGCTGTATCTGTGACAACCGTGTTCTTTTAGAGCATACACCTGTAACACTCCAGGCAATCCTTCAAGCTTTTGTCCGGTGGTACACGCCCCGGTTTATGACTATGCGGAATGGTGTTTTCTATGGAGGCTTCTATGTTGCCCTTGGCGCCTGGTCTGCAAAAAGAGAACGGCATCTGTCACCTATACCGGCTGCTTTGGGATGCCTTATTTTTCTGGGTGTAATGTATATAGAAGTTTCCCACTGTTTCAATGCCAATATGGTGCTGTCCGCAGCACCCGCAGTAGTCTGCCTTACGGAACTGGCATTAAGCATAACCGGGAACAGTTCCAGATTTTTCCTGTTTTTACGGGAACAAAGTGAATGGATCTACTTCTCTCATTATTATTTCATCCACTTATTTACCTGGACCATCCATTATAATCCCCTTCCTATGACCAAGACCAACATTATGCTTTCCGTTCTGGTCCCTATGTTCCTGTTTACATTGCTTATGGCATTTCTGTCCCACAGAACGTATGGTAAATGGCTGCGGGCACTGATATAAAACTACATATACATAACCGTAAAAAAATATAGCAATACAAAATGCTGATGCAGGAAACATCTGTCGTCTCCTGCATCAGCATTATTATTTCTGGAAATATTTTATTATCTTATTCTATTATCTGATACAATACCTATCTACTTAAACGCAGCTACCAGTTCCTCTGCATCATCATATCCCTGCTTCTGCAGTTCGCTGATATACCATTCTGTTACCGGCTCAACGATCGCCTTAAAGGAGTCAATATCAAGGTCATCTGTTCCAACAACCTCAACGCCATTCTTGGACTGCCATCTGGATAAGATCTCGTCATCCCCGGCGCGGTTGATCTCACGTTCATACTGAACAGCTAACTTTCCGCATTCGTCTACTACTGCCTGCTGCTCAGGAGTTAAGCTGTCATAGATATCCTGATTGATACAGAAGAACAGGCAGTCATAGTTTGCATTCCAGAGAGATACGTACTTCTGTACTTCCTGTACGCTGGCTGCATCAATAGCAGGTAATGGGTTTTCCTGGCCGTCTACGGTTCCCTGCTGAAGAGCGGTGTAGGTCTCAGACCAGTTCATATTGGTGGCATCTGCGCCCCAAAGCTCATAGCACTTCATCAGAAGGTTGGAACCTGCCACACGCAATTTCAAATTCTTCATATCTTCTACAGAATGTACCGGGCGGACGCTGTTGGTCAGCTGGCGGAAGCCATTTTCTGCCATTCCCATACAATGTAAGCCATAGGAAGACAAGATCTCGTCCATTTTCTTGCCTGCTTCTCCGTCCAGTTTTGCGTCTGCATCTTCTACAGAGTCGAAAAGATACGGCAGTGATACTACGTTAAAACGCGGGTCAAATGCAGAGTAGATCAGGTTGCTGTGCATGGAAATCTGTACCGGATCACCGTTCATCAGTGCCTGAATGCCTTCGGACTGGTTGCCGCCGGTCAGCTGGTCTGCTGCATAGACTTCTACCTTGATCTTGCCGCCGGTAGCCTGTTCCATCAATTCACCAAACTTACGCCCGGCCTGTGCCCAGGTACTGGTCTCTGTAGTGGAACAGGTAAAGTTCCAGGTCATTTCAGGCCAGTCCAAATCACTGTAATCTTCAATGGTATTAAAATCCTCATTATCCGTAGCAGTAGTACCGCTGTCACCGCCTGCTGTGGTTCCGTTTTCAACAGCGGCCGTACTTCCTAAAGCGGCCGGAAGGAAAGTGGAGATTCCGGGAATGTAGGTGATCAAAAGCAGAACCACAATACTTGCAATTATCATTGACACAACTGCACGGGAAATCTGCTGTAAAGTTACCTGCAAACCATTTTTCAGTTTTACACCGATAGCAACAAACAGGTTGACGCCAACCGGCGGTGTTACCTGTCCGATTGCCAGATTGACAGTTGCCATGATACCAAATGCGATCACATTATAGCCTAACTGCTTGCATACAGGAAGCATGATCGGGATGAAAATGTACATAGCAGAGTTTGCGTCAATGAAACAGCCTGCGATCAGGAAGATCACATTACAGATCAGCAAGAACGTAAACTGATTACCTGCTACTTTTGCCAGCAGCTCGGAAGCTGCGGTGGAGATACCAAAACGGGTACATACAAAGGAGAACAGGGACGCACATGCAACAATGAGCATGATGCCGCCGGTAGTCTTTGCAGAGTCGATAAGGATATCCCAAAGGTCTTTTAATTTTACTTCTTTATAGATCACCATACCTACGAAAAGGCCATATACAACGGAAACAGCCGCTGCCTCAGTAGGAGTAAATATACCGCCGTAGATACCTCCAAGGATGATAACCGGCATTAAAAAGCCCCAGAAAGCATCTTTAAACGCATCCAGACGTTCTTTTGCAGATGCTTTCTGTACATTGGACGGAATTACGTGGTTTTTTCGCACTTCCAACATAACCACTACGATCAGGGCAATTCCCATAAGGATACCGGGAATGATACCCGCCATGAACATGTCACCAATGGAAACACCAGTAATGGAAGCATACACAACGAAGGCGATACTTGGGGGGATGACAATGGCAATGGAGCTGGCTGTTGCCATTAATGCTGTGGAGAACGGAGCGGAGAAACCGCCTCTTTCTACCATGGCCGGGATCAGCACAGCACCTAATGCTGCTACGGTTGCAGGACCGGAACCGGAAATAGCACCGAAGAAGCAGGCAACGATGATACATACATTTGCGATTCCGCCCTTTCTGTGTCCAACGCAGGTATCAACGAAACGGATCAGTCTGGTGGAAATACCGGCCTTTGCCATAATGTTTCCTGATAATACAAAAAACGGGATCGCAAGAAGCAGGAATTTACTGATACCGGAGTAAATGTTGGTTGCTACAATGGTTAAAGAGGTTCCTGAATACAGGATCGCTGCTGCTGAGGAAAGTCCCAGGCAGATAGAGATAGGAACATTTAAAACCAGCAAAATGAAAAAGGTAATAAAAAGAACTGCACTTACCATTTATTTATCCTCCTTTTTCATGTCATTATTTTCTTCTTCCTTATTTTTCACGCATTCATCCACACAATACTCAATAAAATGCAGGATCATGCACACAGAACCGATGGGAACAAAGGTCCAGAAGATCCATTCCGGCCAGTTTAACACAAAGGTCCGTTTCTGGTTGGCAAGCTGTGCTAACACCTTGTCCATACCGTAATAGAATAAGATTACCATAAAAGCCACACAAAAAAATGTGATGAGAATGATCACCGGTTTCTTACATGACTTCGGCAGGCGCTCTGTTACCAGATTTAAACCTACCAGACCACCCTCTCTTGCAGACAATGCTGCACCCAGAAGAGTGATCAGAACAAACACCGCAACCACCAGTTCTTCTGTAAATGACCATGACTGGTGGATCACCTTACGTGAAAACACGTTTCCTACTGTCAGTACAAGGATCAGGATCATGGTAGCTGCCAGAACTGCTTTTTCTGCCAGAGCTACAAGATCCATAAGTTTTTTATACCCTTTCATACTGCTCTCCTCCTAAATCTGTAATACTTTTCCTGTGGGATCCGGTGTCATTCCCGCTTTTTCTGTATCATTCTTCTTTACATCTTTTTTCATGATGCCTCAGAAAGCATAAAAAAACGCCCCTCGTGGTATAAGGGACGGATGATTAATGGATTCTGTCAGAAGTTTTCACTCTTCACGGAAAGTAAAACACCTGCAGTATCGTATAAACATACGCTGCTGCCGCTTGCGCGGATCTTATAAAAATGCAGATCACATAGCTCTTGCTCTCAGTCAATCGAAGCCGATCTTTATTTTCATAACAGGTTATTAATAATGCACGTATTATTGTACATGTATTTACTGAAAACGTCAATATCTTTTTGTTTTTTAAATCATGCTCGGTCTTGACAGGAAGAGTATTTAGATGTAGTATCAACCATATAGATGTATGTGCATCTTTTTTTGAAAGGAATCTCAAGAATGGATATTACCGAAAGAAAGATAACAAAAATAGCCAGAGAGGCAGCTAAATTCACAGTCCGAACCATGAAAGCGGACGGCATCGGCACGGCTGAGTTCGATTTTATTCACCTGGTGCGACACAAGCCGGGGATCACTCAGGCGCAGGTACGGGAAACTCTAAAGATCGACAAAGGTGCTGCTGCCCGCCGTGCTGCCAGTCTGGAAGCCAAGGGCTATCTGGTGCGAAAGCCCAATCCGGAAGATAGGCGCAGTCAGCTGCTTTTCGCTACAGAAAAAGCGGAAGAGCTGAAAAATTCCAAGGCTGCCATAGAGGCTGCTTTTTATGACTGGCTTACCTGTGAACTTTCAAAGAATGACCGGGATACTTTTTGCCGGATCTTAGATATTCTTTACCGGAAGTCCAAGGAGGAACGGAGAGAGGATTTTGTCCATGTAGCCCGTTAGACAGCAGATGCGCTTTCCCAGACATCAAAAGAGCCGGGAGACCTCAAAAATGAAAAATGATGCTTTTTAAAAGAAAGAACCTCAGAAATTTCGGAAGGAGAAATGTGACATGAATAAGAAAGTTTCTGCTCCCATATGCAAGCATCCGGACCGTGTTCTCAGCTATTTTTCCATGCAGAAAGGCATTCTGGCAGCCATTACCATTTCCGGACTGATCTACAATATTGGTCTTATGGCTGGTCCCTGGTTTGAAGGCCAGTTAGTACAGTGCCTGTATTTCATTCAAAAAGGCCAGAACCATTTTTCAGATATGGCAAAGCTGACTGCAGGATATTTTATGGCTATCTTGATCGTCCAGTCTTCCCGTTTTATCAAGCGTCTGTATGTGCGTCGTTTTGCCAACAACATTAACAGGAACATGAAACAGACCTATTATAACAATCTGGTCCATATTGATACACAGGAGCTGAAAAATACCAGCACCGGAACCGTCATGACAAAGGCACTTTCCGATGTAGATACCTGTTCCGAGGGCATCCGCAAATTTACAACAGAAGTTTTCGATACAGGCATTGCCATGGTTTCCTATGTTGTTATGCTTCTGCTTTATGACTGGAGACTGGCGCTTTTGTGCATGATCTTCCCGCCCATCTCCTATGTGATTGCTGAGCGTATGAAGGTGATCGTTCAGAAAACAGGTGCTGCCAGCAAGGAAAGTGCCGGACGGCTGAATGCAGCTACTCTGGACCGCATCCAGAATGCTATTACCTATCGTATTTACGGCTGTGAAAATGAGCGAAATGAAGACTACGAGACACATCTGGCAGACTATGAAAAAGCTTCTGTACGGTCGGATCTCCCTGTGGCAGCTCTGCCTCCGCTTTACAAGTTGATCTCCATGGCAAGCGTACTCTTTATCTTCTCTTTTGGAAGCAGAAATGTAATGGGCAATGGCCGGGCTGCCTGGGATATTGCCGCTTTTACTGCTTTCCTTTCCTGTTTTACCAAACTGGCAGTAAAATCTTCCCACGCTGCCAAATTATTTAACGCAGTGCAGAAAGCCCAGGTGTCCTGGAAGCGTATCCTTCCATTTATGACAGCTGGCAAAAAAGACGCTCCTCTGCCTGAGTCTCAGCCTGGATGTGTAAAAGCAAAAGATCTTGGATTTTCTTATGAAAACAGCACTCCCCTGTTTCAGGATCTGGATTTTGAGGCTTTCCCAGGAGAGATCATCGGAATTACAGGACCTGTTGCCTGCGGAAAATCCACATTGGGACGGGCATTTCTCTGTGAGCAGCCTTATTCTGGCTCGCTGACCTTTGACGGCACCGAGTTTTCTGCTCTTTCACCAGATGTGCGGAATTCTGTAGTTGGATATCTGGGACATGAACCGGAATTATTAAGTGATACCATTAAAAATAATGTTTTACTTGGGGATAATAAAGATCTTTGGAAATATCTGAAGGCGGTATGCCTGGATGAAGAAGTGCGTCAGATGCCCCAGGGGGAAGATACGATCACCGGTGAAACAGGACTTCGTCTTTCTGGCGGACAGCAAAAACGTCTGGCTCTGGCCCGGATGCTGGCTCATCCACGGCCTGTGCTTATTTTGGATGATCCATTTTCCGCTCTGGATCAGACAACGGAAAAAGAAGTGTTTGAATATTTAAGAGAGCTGGTCCCTGACAGTATTATTTTCCTTATCTCCCACCGGCTGTATCTGTTTTCTGATACAGCCGGCGTGATCTGGCTGGATAATGGAAAGGCTGTTTTTTCCACCCATAAAAAGCTGCTGGAAGATAATGCTGCTTACCGCGAATTATATCAGCTGCAGGCCGGTCCTGTTCCCCAGGCTGCGTCTGCTGAAAAATTAGTTTCTGGAAAGGAGGCTGCGTCTGTATGAAAACCAGTAAAAATGACTGTGTAAATGCTAAAAATCCGGTACTGCAGGTAATTTTGCGTTCCGTGAAAAAAGATCCTGTCATGTGCGTCTCTTTGTTTGCCGCTGTACTGGGATCTGCAATTTTTGCCCTTCTGCCTCCATTGGTACTGGCAAAAGCCATTGACCGCCTTACTGCGGGAGAAAGCTTTTCTCTCACTCTTGCTCTGTCTTACTTTGGACTTCTTGCATTAACAGGAGCTGCGGAGTCTTTTCGTGAAAGCCTTTTAACTATTTTCGGACAGAAGATCACACATAGTCTGCGTACAGTCCTGTGCCAGAAAGTCAGCCTTTTACCGGCAGATGCTTTTGTTTCCCATGACTCCGGTACCATTGCGTCCCGATTTGTAGGTGATGTGGACACAGTTCAGGAACTTTTTACTTCCGGCATCATCAGTATGTTTGCAGATGCCTGCCAGCTTTGCGGCATTTTCTTTGTGATCTTTACGAAAAACCGTGGTCTGGCCATCCTGCTGCTGTTCGTACTTCCGGCTGTATTTATCTACACCCGTCATGTGCAAAAGCGCATGCTGGCATCCCAGTTAAGCAACCGTGCTGCCATTGCCAAGGCTTCTGGTCATGTGCCGGAAACCCTTCGTTGCATCCGCACCATCCACAACCTTCATAAAGAAGCTTATATGGAAGAAAAATATGGTGAATTTCTGGATGACAGCTATGCAGCCGTTGATAAGACAAGCTTTTATGACGCCATTTATTCTCCTATCATCCTGACCTTCAACGCTTTTACAGTTGCTGTGGTCATGCTTTTATCTGCCTTTGGAAATGGAGAGATCCAGCTGTTTTTCGGTATGACAGCCGGTACTGCAGCTGCTGTTATTTCCTATATTATACAGGTTTTTACACCTCTTGAAAGCATTGGCATGGAGATACAGACCATCCAGTCTGCTGCTGCAGGCGTTCACAGGATCAATGAGTTTTTGAAGCTGCCGGAGCGGGAAATGGCAGATACTATGGCGGATACAAATGAAATGGGCGAAGGCAGCGTCGAAACGAAAGGCGAAGCTGCAAATACCGTAGAACTGAAAAATGTAACTTTTCGATATGAAGATAAGGACCCGTATATTTTACAGGGACTTAGCTTTTCTGTAAAAGAAGGGGAACAGGTTACTCTCACCGGACGTACCGGTGCCGGAAAGAGTACGATCTTCAAGCTGCTTTTAGGACTTTACAGACCTCAGGGCGGCCAGGTGTTTATTAATGGTCAGCCTGCAGATTCTCTTCCTGACAGCAAACGCCGGAAGATCATCAGCTGCGTAGAGCAGAATTTTTCCATGGTTTCTGGAACAGTTCGCGACCAGATCACCTTATTTGACCCGACGATCACGCCAGAACAGATCGAAACAGCTGCAAAGCTTACAGGACTTGATAATGTGATTCGCAGCTTTCCTGAAGGATATGATACAGTCTGCAAAACGGGACTTTTCTCCCAGGGCCAGTGGCAGCTGCTTTCTATCGCAAGAGCTGTAGCTGCTGATCCCCGCATTTTACTGCTGGATGAGATCACTGCAAACCTGGATGCAGATACAGAAAAAACCGTGCTTTCTGCTTTAGACCGGGCTGGAAACGGACGTACGGTGCTTTCTATCAGCCACCGGTTATATGAGTCTCTTACTGCAGAAGAAAAAAACAGCAGCCGCCAGATCGCGATCTGATCTGACGCCTGCTTAAGCCTTAAAATTTCGGCTGAACACTTTACAGCTTTCTTCTTATATTTCTCCAGAATACTGCAGATAACAGTACTGTGATCCAGTCTGTGATCGCCTGTCCGTAGATAACGCCGTTCATCCCGCCAATAAACTGTAAAATATACAGTAACGGGATCAGAAGCACGCCCTGACGCATAACGGAAAGGACCGTTGCCGGCAGTGCATGGTTTACAGACTGCAGACAGTTCATATTTACAAATAACATGCCGATCACAGGGCCGGAAAGCATGTAGGCAATCAGCATCTTCACACCGTAATAAACTACTTCATCATCGCTGATGAACATACGGATAATAGGCTCTCTGCATACAAAATACAGCAGTGTGGCTGCAATTCCGACTGCGAAGCAGCAGATCTTTGTAAAGCGCTCTACTTCCCGGAAACGACTGATATTTCCTGCTCCGTAGCTATAGCCTAACAGCGGCTGTACTCCGTTTGCCAGTCCCATTTGCAGGAAAGTAATGAACATATTTGCCTTAAAGACAATGCCGATAGCTGCTACCGGTGCATTTCCATAGCTTACCAGGATCTGATTGACTACAATGGTGGAAACGCTCATAAGAACGGAAAAAATAGCGGTTGGAAAACCGGTAGTGCAGACTCTCCGGGGGATATTTTCTCCCAAAGTAAAGTCTTTTGGAAGAATGGACAGCTGTCTGGATCTCTTTAAGAAATACCATACAAAGTACAGACTTGCCAGGATATTTCCAATAGTTGTTGCAATAGCTGCACCGGCAGCTCCCATATGCAGTCCGGAGATAAACAGGGGGTCCAATACAATATTGGCAACGGTTCCCACCATGCTTCCGATCATGGCCTCTTTGCTGGCACCTTCTGCGCGGACTACAAAACTGGCTGCCGCAGACCAGATAATAAAGGGAGCGCCCCAGGCAATGTACTCCACATAGCCTTTGGCATACTCATAAGTTTCTGTATTTGCGCCAAAAATATGTAAAATGGGTGACATAAATGCAAACAAGACCACTGCAACGATAATGCCTACAGCTAAACTTGCATAAGTGATAAAAGCGGTAGTATTCTTTACTTTCTTAGGTTTGCCTTCTCCCATTGCCATAGAAGCCACAGCGCTTCCGCCCATGCCGAACATATTGGCAAAGGCCATAAGAAAAATGAAAATAGGGTTAGTCAGGCTGACAGCTGCCACCTGAAGAGCGTCTCCTGTCTGTCCCACGAAAAAAGTATCTGCCATGTTATAAACCACTGTGACCAGACTGCTGATAACGCTTGGGATCGCCATGGCAGCCACTGCTTTTGACACCTTCATGGAACGCATCAGTTCCTGGTCATTGGTGTCTTTTTTCCGTTGTTCCTGTTCCATTTTGTTTTACTTCCTTTCTATTCTACTTCTCTGTTCTGCTTTTCTACTCTGCTTCATCCAGGTTTTTAAGCATTTTCTCGCCAATTTCAATAAAGATCTGTCTTTCTTCTTCTGTAATACCTTTTAACAACAGGTTTTCCGACTCTGCTATCTCACTGGTAATGAGATGACGTATCTCCTCTGCTTTTGATGTAAGCTCGATCCGTTTTAAGCGGCCATCCTGCTTTTCACTGATACGGCAGATCAGCCCCTTTGCTTCCAGATTTTTCAGCGCTTCCGTAGCCGTAGACGGCCGCAGGCCGAATTCTTTTTCAATATCCTTCTGGTAAACAGGCCGTTTCCTGCCGTCCACCAGGATATAATTTAAAATATTCCCCTGTGCTCCGCTCATTCCCAGCTTTTCCTGGAGAGAAACCGACCTGCGGCGCAGGCGGTTGGAGATCTTGTTGATGACTTTTCCGGTATCCATGGATGTTGGACTCCTTTTATTGTGGCATTGTTGATGTTGTTGATATTGATTTTGATTTTGATTAATTAGTTCGGTTCCTAAGTATTTTAAATAAAAAAATTTCAGAAGTCAAGGATTATTTATTGCTGTTATATCCTGACTTCTGAAATATGTCGTCGTTTATTAATTATAAATCTCCTATCAATGTTCCAGATACTTCTTCACATACTTTCCTGTATATGAAACCGGGCTTTCGGCTACTTCTTCCGGGGTTCCTTTGGCAATGACGGTTCCGCCTTTGTCACCGCCTTCCGGGCCGATATCGATGATATAGTCGGCTGTTTTGATCACATCCAGGTTGTGCTCGATGACAACCACTGTGTTTCCGCCATCTGACAGACGGCGCAGGATCTCGATCAGCTTGTGGACATCGGCAAAATGCAGTCCTGTGGTAGGCTCATCCAGGATGTAAATGGTCTTTCCGGTGCTGCGCTTGGAAAGTTCGGTGGCAAGTTTGATTCGCTGGGCTTCGCCGCCGGAAAGTTCGGTGGATGGCTGTCCCAGGCGGACATAACCAAGACCTACATCATATAATGTCTGGATCTTTCTGGTAATGGAAGGTACATTTTCAAAGAATTTCAGGGCATCTTCTACTGTCATATCCAGAACATCGTAAATGCTCTTTCCCTTGTACTTTACCTCCAGTGTTTCACGGTTATAGCGCTTTCCGCCGCAGACTTCACATGGCACATACACATCTGGAAGGAAGTGCATCTCGATCTTAATGATACCATCGCCGGAGCAGGCTTCACAACGACCACCTTTTACATTAAAACTGAATCTTCCCTTATTGTAACCTTTTGCCTTTGCATCTGCTGTAGAAGCAAACAGGTCGCGGATCAGGTCAAATACACCTGTATAGGTAGCCGGATTGGAACGTGGTGTACGTCCAATAGGAGACTGGTCAATGGCAATGATCTTGTCTAACTGCTCTACTCCTTCAATGCATTTATGCTTTCCAGGAATGGTCCTTGCACGGTTTAACTTCTTTGCAAGGGACTTGTATAAAATCTCATTTACAAGAGAGCTTTTGCCGGATCCGGATACACCGGTGACGCAGGTCATCACTCCCAGTGGGAAGGAAACATCAATCTTTTTCAGGTTATTTTCTTCCGCCCCCCGCACAGTGATCCAGCCAGTTGGCGTTCTCCGTTCTGAAGGAACCGGAATCTGCAGCCGACCACTAAGATAAGCGCCAGTGATGGAATCCGGGTTCTTCATAATCTCTTCTGCAGTTCCCACAGCAACGATCTGTCCACCATGTTCCCCGGCTCCAGGTCCGATATCCACAATACAGTCTGCTGCCCGCATGGTATCTTCATCGTGTTCTACCACCAGAACACTGTTTCCCAGGTCACGGAGATGGAGCAAGGTTTTTAACAATTTATCATTATCTCTCTGGTGAAGTCCGATACTTGGCTCATCCAAAATATAGGCTACACCTACCAGGCCGGAACCAATCTGGGTAGCCAGACGGATACGCTGGGCTTCGCCGCCGGAAAGTGTACCGGTAGCACGGGAAAGGGAAAGATAATCCAGTCCCACATCAATAAGGAAGCTGATACGGGCCCTGATCTCCTTTAAAATAGAGGCGCCAATGGTCTGCTGCATAGGAGTCAGAGTCAGCCCGTCCATAAATTCCTTGAATTTCACAATGGACATATTGGTAGCCTGGTAAATGTTCAGGCCGCCTACAGTCACTGCCAGAGACTCTTTTTTCAATCGCTGTCCCTTGCAGGCCGGACATGGGGTAATACGCATATAAGTTTCGTATTCTGCCTTGGAAGCCTCTGAAAAAGTCTCTTTGTAGCGGCGGTTCACATTTTCGATCAGGCCCTCAAAAGCTACATCATAAACGCCTTCTCCACGCTGGCTTCTGTAATGAACTTTTACCTCATGACCGCCGGTGCCATAGATAAGGATATCGTGGATCTCCTGTGGATAATCCTGAAATGGGGTATCCAGACTGAAATGGTATTCCTCTGCCAGCGCGTCTAAAATGGCTCTGGTAAAGCTTCCCTTATCCGTACAGGACTGCCAGCCCATAACCACGATCGCGCCCTGAGAGATAGAAAGGGACTTGTCCGGGATCATCAGATCCTCGTCAAATTCCATTTTATAGCCTAAACCAAAGCACTCCGGGCATGCGCCAAAGGGATTGTTGAAGGAAAAGCTTCTTGGCTCTACTTCGTCAATGCTGATACCGCAGTCAGGGCAGGAAAAGCTCTGGCTGAAATTTACAGGTTCTCCGCCGATCACATCTACAGTCATCAGCCCATTGCTTAAGGACATGACGGTCTCAATGGAGTCTGTCAGACGGTTTTCGATCCCCTCTTTTACAACCAGACGGTCTACGATAAT
>CAVIPV010000014.1:13284-34421 GCA_963644495.1 Prevotella sp.
CAGTGTGGAATACCAATACGGGCATAGAGAAGACGCATATAGTCATAGATTTCTGTCACAGTTCCTACGGTAGAACGTGGATTCCGGTTGGTGGATTTCTGATCAATGGAAATAGCAGGTGAAAGACCTTCAATGCTTTCTACTTCTGGCTTTTCCATCTGTCCTAAGAACTGTCTTGCATAGGAAGACAGAGACTCCATATAGCGTCTCTGACCTTCTGCATAAATGGTATCAAAAGCCAGAGATGACTTGCCGGAACCGGAAAGTCCGGTTAAGACTACCAGTTCATCTCTTGGGATATCTACAGATATATTTTTAAGATTGTGTTCGTTTGCGCCGCGTATTTTTATATACTGCTTTGGCATGGTGTAACTCCTTTTTCTGCTGTTGCCTGAAATGTTTCCTGAAAATAACTTGCTCACTTCTATGCCTGTTTTTCCAGGCAATAAATGACCAAAAGCGCAGGGCAAATTTCTCCCTGCGCTTTTTAGTATACCACATCCATATTTATTTATCAAACATTTGTTCGATAAAGTTTTTTAATACAGCCGGTGTTTTTTCATATAAACTGACCTTATTCACACGCTCCCAGCGGGTATGGATGTCCTTTCCCCATGGTCCAAAGAGCATAGACGGGATCTTTAATTTTGCCATTGCTTCTATATCCATAGCATAAGCACTGCCCCATAACGGAGTCTGTGCTGCATAAGCAGCCAGTTCTTCTTTGTCCATGCCGCCGCAGTAGCTTAAGTCGGAGATACCGCAAAAATATTCATGGCATTTCAGGGAAACACCTTCTTTTTCTGCTGCTTTTTTCATCTCTTCAAAAAGCAGTTTTCCTTCTTCACCACTGTCTACAGCCGGGTAAAATGGAGGCGCAAAGCCAAGGAGCATCACCGGACCGGAAATCTTTGACTGATTTAGCAGCTGTTCCATAAAATCAAGAGTGGCAGAGGGAAAATTGGTCTCGCCATGATCCAGGCGGGCTTTCTGTGCCTCATAGGCTTCTGAAAGCCAGTTAGTAAATGGTTCGCCCTGCTCTTTGCGGCAGTATGCCAACAGTTCGCTGATGGTAAGGACTTCTGCTTTTGCCGCAGCGGCTGCACCAGGGCATACAAAAAGACTGCCTTCGCTTGTTGAACCAGCTTTTTCTTCTGACGCCTTTGCTTTTTCCACATTTCTCCACTGCTCTTCCATTCTCCGAGCGTATTCTTCAAAGCTTTCTTTTCCCAGAACTTTTAACCTTTTTATCACTTCATCCGGTGTTTTTTCAAACCCAAGCATACTCATGTATCCGCCAGCCCTAAAAGGCACAGACACATCGTATCCTTCTTTCCGGTCACGAAGACAGAACCAGGTAGGCGGCGGACAGATTTCTGTAGCGCTCTTTTCCGAAAATTCCGGCGCCAGCTCTGTTTTCATGAAAAAGCTGCTTAAAACGCCTACGGAACTTACGCCCTGGAAGCAGTTTAATACATGGGCTTTTACGCCCTGAACCAATACAGCAGGCATTGTTTTTCCAACAGAACCAGTGTAAATGGTCTTTGCCCCGTCTTCCATAGACGCTGGTTCCAGATCGATGAGCGCTGTATATTCCAATCCAAAACGGTCTTTTAATTCATTTAGAAATGGTACAGCGCCCCGCATTCCCGCAGAGTAGCCTTCTTCATCTGGTACTGTGACGAACAGGAGATTGCCGGTAGCGCCCACCAGTTTCCCATACCAATCCAACAGCGCCATTCCAACAGAAAGCCCGCCTTTCATATCAGCAGTCCCTCTGCCAAACATCCAGTCACCGGAGAGAAAATCTTCTTTTACCTCTTCCGGCATCCCCGGCAAAGCCTTCCCAGCTTTTACCAGATCTTCCCATTTTTCTATGTCATAAGCCAGAGCACGGTCATTTCCATACTCTTCCGTGTCCACAACATCATAATGGCCTGTAAGGATAATGGTCTTATCGGACTTCCCATTTCCTTTTACCAGTCCCCAGGGCACAGACCGGCCAAAGCTGTCCCCTGGAAGCAGATATTTTCCTGTCTGCTCTGGATTCTCTTTAAAATAAGGCTGCTTTACCAGTTCCTCTGCAATATAGTCCGCACATATTTTTTCCGTTTCTGTGTTGGAAATGCCGGGGATCTTTACCAATTCCCTCACATACCGCTCTATTAATCCTTTCATCGTTCCTCACGGAAATAAGCCCGTCCCAGACTTGCCGGCGGCTGATACTCTCTCTTTTTTCTCAGGCTGGTAAATATCAGCACGATAATCGTCACTACATAAGGAAGAGCCTTAAAGATCTCCTGCGCTCCCCGGTCCAGTCCCGGAATATAAAGATACAGGATGTAGAGACCGCCAAACAAAAAGGAGCCCCAAATGGCATTTACCGGCTTCCAGAGAGCAAAGATAACAAGGGCAATAGCCAGCCAGCCTCTGTCACCGAAGCCATTGTTGGTCCAGGTTCCGCCGGAATACTCCATAACAAAGTATAAACCGCCAAGACCGCTGATACCGCCTCCGATACAGGTTGCAAGGTACTTGTATACGGTAACATTAATACCTGCAGCATCTGCTGTAGCCGGGCTTTCACCTACTGCCCGCAGGTTCAGTCCCCTTCTGGTCTTTGCGAGGAAAAATGCCAGCACCAGAGCCAGAATGATTGCCAGATAGGTCAAAAATCCGTAGGAAAACAGCAGCTGACCCACTGCCCCAAGTCCAGAAAGCACCGGAATCTGTTTTTTAAAGGCTGCACCGGTCACTGCAACGGAGATCTGTCCAACACCGCCTGCCAGTTTGGAAAGAGAACCGCCGAAGAAGTTGCCGAAGCCAACGCCGAAAGTAGTAAGTGCCAGACCGGTTACGTTCTGATTTGCACGTAAGGTAATGGTCAGCACACTGTAGATCAAACCTCCTAAAGCTGCACATAAAAACGCACATAAGAAAGAGATCAGTACGCCTGTTGCTCCGTTGGGTGCAGCATTATTATTTTCATAAAGAAAAGCACCGATCAGTCCGGCGATACCGCCCATATACATCATCCCCGGAATGCCCAGATTCAGGTTTCCGGATTTTTCCGTTAAAATCTCGCCTAAAGCGCCATAAAGGATGCCGATTCCCTGCCCAATGGCCTTTTGCATAAAAATGATCAATAATCCCATATGTCCGCCTCCTATTTCACGTTCTTTTTCCCGCTTCGAAATCCCACTTTGTAGTTAATAAAGAACTCACAGCCCAGGATGAAGAACAGGATGATACCGGTAATAATGTCTGATGCATTTTCGTTTAAGTTAAACTGGGACGCGATCTGCCCTGCACCCTTTTGCATGAATACCAGAAAAAAGGACACCAGGATCATTACAAAGGTATTGAATTTGCTCAGCCAGGAAACAATAATAGCTGTAAAGCCTCTGCCGCCTGCTGTACTGGTGGAAATAGTATGGCTTGCACCGCCTACAATGATAAAGCCAGCAATACCGCAGATGGCGCCGGAGATTGCCATGGTGCGCAGGATGACCCGTTTTACGTTGATCCCGGCATAGCGGGCTGTATTTTCGCTTTCTCCTACAACTGCGATCTCGTATCCCTGTTTGCTGTATTTCAGATAAATGAACATGACAACAGCCAGAACCAGAACGATCAGAAGATTCCAGCCATAGTCCAGTCCGAAAAGCTGCGGAATCCAGCCGCCCTTTGTAGTGGAGTTAATGGTTCCTACTGAGTTGGAGCCCTTTGGATTTTCCCAGAAAATAATACAATAAGTAACCACCTGAGTTGCCACATAGTTCATCATCAGGGTAAACAGCGTTTCATTTGTGTTCCAGTAGGCCTTAAAAAATGCCGGGATCATTCCCCAGATCATAGCTGCTGCGGCACTTCCCAGCAGCATCAACGGAAATAACAATAAAGGCGGAAGGGAATTTCCCAGATAGATCATCATAGCTGCAGAGGTAACACCGCCGATCAGCACCTGACCTTCTGCACCAATGTTCCAGAAACGCATTTTAAAAGCCGGAGTAATACCAACAGCAATACACAACAGAACTAATGTATCACGAATAGTCATCCATGCACGCCGTTTGGTTCCAATGGCACCATCAAAGATGCCCTTATATACTTCTACAGGATTTAATCCGGTAAGAGCCACGATCACACCTGCACAGACCACCAGAGATAAAAGTACCGCGATCAGGCGGATCATCCAGCTTTTCCAGGTTTCGATCCCGCTTCTTTTGGAAATATGCACCAGAGGTTCTTTATTACTAACTGTATTCATTTCCTTATTCATCCTGTTCACCTCCTGCCTTTGTCATCATCAGTCCGATTTCCTCTTTGGTCGCTGTTCTTCCGTCTACAATGCCGCTTATCCGGCCGCCGCACAGCACCAGAATACGGTCGCACAGTTCCAGCAGCACATCCAGATCTTCTCCTACACAGATGACCGCAGCCCCTTGTTTTTTCTGTTCATTTAACAGATGATAAATGGTATAGGAAGAGTTAATATCCAGACCGCGCACCGGATATGCCACCATGAGCACTCGGGGATTGGATGAAATCTCACGTCCTACCAGTACCTTCTGCACATTTCCTCCGGAAAGCCGCCCCACCGGTGTGGAAACGCCGGGAGTTACGATCTCCAGTTCTTTGATCAGCTGCTCTGCCATTTCCTTCGGATGTTTTCTGTCTGTAAAGAAAGGAATTCCCTTTTTGTAGCCTCGCAGCATGATATTATCTGTCATATCCATAGCTGCTACAAGCCCCATTCCCAGACGGTCTTCCGGAACAAAGGACAATTTGATACCCAGCTTGCGGATTTCCTCCGGACTCATGCCGGAAAGCATTTTTTCGCCTCCCTCTGCCGGATAATAGCGGATGGTGCCTCCTTCCATCGGCTGCAGACCTGCAATGGTTTCCAACAGCTCCTTCTGGCCGCTTCCTGCAATTCCCGCAACGCCCAGTATCTCACCGCTGTAAGCTGTAAAGCTGGCATCATCCAGCGTCTTTACGCCTTCTGTATCGACACAGGTCACATGCTCCATGACAAGACGTTTCTGCGGATCGACCGGCTCAGGACGTTCAATATTTAATGCCACTTTCTTTCCTACCATCATCTCGGTAAGGGAAGCTTCCGTGGCCTCTTTTGTAAGGACTGTGCCTATATAAGTACCTTTGCGCAGAACAGAAACCCGGTCCGAAAGAGATAAAACCTCATGAAGCTTATGGGTGATGATAATAATGGAGTGCCCCGCTTCACGCATGTTGCGAAGGACTGCAAACAGCTTTTCTGCCTCCTGTGGGGTCAACACGGCTGTAGGCTCGTCCAGAATGAGGATATCTACGCCTCTGTATAATAATTTTACGATCTCTACTGTCTGTTTCTGTGAAACGGACATGGTATAGATCTTCTGGTTGGGATCCAGTTCAAAGCCATAGCGTTCGGTCAGTTCCCGGATCCTTGCCGTCACACTCTTCATATCCAGTATTTCTTTTCCGGACAGTCCCAGAATAATATTCTCTGCTGCGGTCAACACATCTACCAACTTGAAATGCTGATGGATCATACCAATCCCCAACGCAAAGGAGTCTTTGGGCGAGCGGATCGTCACCTCTTTTCCATTCACCAGGATCTGTCCTTCATCCGGATAATAGATACCGGATATCATATTCATAAGCGTTGTCTTTCCGCTTCCGTTTTCTCCCAGGACAGATAAAATCTCCCCTCTCTTTACAGACAGACATACTTTGTTGTTGGCAGTTATGCTGCCGAACCGTTTTGTGATGTTTTTCAATTCAATGGCATATGATTCGCTCACCAGGCATGACCTCCTTTTTGCTCTTATGTTCTCTCGGAATCTTTCTGTGCCCGATTTTGCGAGAACATTCTTTTCGTATATTCTCAGGATCTTTTGTTTGGATCACATATACATATATATGTTTAGTAAGAAAGCGGAGCCAGATAAACAGTGACTCCGCTTTCTCAATCTCACTCTGAATAAACAGCCTGATCCGTTCTTTTAGTTGTCAATGGTTGTGATACCGTCGATCAGGATATCAAATGCCGGTGCTGAAGCAAACTCAGATTCATGGAAATATCCGTCAGAAATGTATTCAACATCACTTCCGTCTTTTTTGTAGCTATCCAGTGTCTCACCGTTTACAGTCCAGGTAGATGTATCAAATACGTGAAGCTTACCGCTTTCCAGGTCAGCTTCTACTTCTTCTACTTTCTCCTTTGTTCCCGGAGCAACTGCCTTGTCATTTAACTCGGTAATAAGAACTGCACCCTCGGAAAAGCCCTTGCACCAGTCAGTCGGAAGTTCTGTTCCGTCCAGAACACACTGTACTGCATAGGTCATATAAACACCCCAGTTATTGCTTGCAGATGTAAGTGCTGCATCAGGAGCAGTTGCGATCATGGAAATATTGTATCCTACACAGGGAACTCCGGCTGCTTCGCAGGCGGTTGGAGCACCTGTCGTATCTGCATGCTGGCTGATCAGTACACAGCCATCAGAGATCAGAGCATCTGCTGCTTCTTTTTCAAGATCAAAGCTTGCCCAGCTGTTGGTGTATTTAACCTCCATTGTTGCTGACGGGCATACAGAGCGTACACCTAAGAAGAAGGATGTATAACCGCTGATAACCTCAGCATAAGGGTAAGCACCTACATAACCGATCTTGCAGGCATCCTCTTTTACAGTGCCGTCCTCGATCATCTGGTTTAATTTAAGACCGGCAACAACACCGGATACATAGCGAGCTTCATAAATAGAAGTAAAGAAGTTATGCATATTGGAAAGTCCGCTGCTTGCAGCCTGATAGCCGGTTGCATGGCAGAACTGAACGTCCGGATACTCTTTTGCTGCTTCTATTACATAGGATTCATGTCCAAAGCTGTTTGCAAATACGATCTGGCATCCCTGATCTGCTAAATCCATGGCTGCATCCTTTGCAGTCTCATCTTCCGGGATATTCCACTTTATGATCAGCTGGTCATCATTTAATCCTAAGGCTTCCTGCATTTCTTTTGCACCATTGTAATGGGCTGCTGTGTAGCCTTCGTTTTCATCACCTACAAAGATAAATCCAACCTTTAAATCTTCTTTAGCAACGCCTTCACCGGCTGCTGCTTCTGTGCTCTCGGCTGCTGCAGACTCTTCTGCTTTGGAATCAGCTGCCGCAGCTGCTGTTGTTTCCTGTGCGGAACCGCCTCCGCATGCAGTTAATGAGAGTGCCATAACGCCTGCTAATGCTGCACTTATGATCTTTTTTCCTTTCATAATACATCTCCTCCACTTCATAGTTGTCAGTCCTTAATACAGTCCATATTATAACATGCTCCTATAAGTTGTCAACATTCTTTCCGTTTTTCAGATTTTATTTTTACAATTGACCAATTTTTATTAGAAAGTCACTCTTATTAATATTTATAAGTTAACATTCTTAATCTCTTATTTTATAAATTAACTCTGCCGGTTCTATCCTGAAAAACTTCACACATAATACCGGCTCCCATGCGGAAACCGTCACAGAAAGCCTGACGTTTTTCCAGATACGTTAATTCCAGATAGGTGTCTAATAAATCCTGAAATTTCTTCCGGCTTTCCCTGTCCAGTTTTTCCGTAAAGTCTTCCACCTCTTTAAGAGATTTCCTGCAAAGATCCTCGTATTCTTCATTTCCTTCTGTTTTTAATTCTGCCGGCACAAGTTCTCCGGAATACAACTGCTCTAATAGTGTTTTCATGCCCCTGCCTCCTTTTATTTCTAGGATAACACAGGCCTGCTGCAAATGCAACCGAACAAAATCTTACTTTTCTCTTTTGTAGATCTCCATGAATTCTTCTCCGGTGATCGTTTCTTTTTCCAGAAGGTATTTTGCGATCTCGTGAAGCTTTTCTTCGTTTTCTTTCAGGATATTCAGGGCTTTTTCATGCTGGGTACGGACGATCTTTACCACCTGTTCATCGATCATTCTGGCAGTTTCCGGAGAACAGGTCAGAGATGTATCGCCGCCTAAATACTGGTTGCTGACTGTTTCCATTGCTACCATATCAAATTCATCGGTCATGCCATAGCGTGTGACCATTGCTCTTGCGATCTTGGTAGCCTGTTCAATATCATTGGATGCACCTGTAGTAATGGAGTGGAAGATCAGCTCTTCTGCTGCACGGCCGCCGGTAAAGGTTGCGATCTTGTTTAACGCTTCGTCTTTGCTCATCAGGTATTTTTCTCCTGCGTCTACCTGCATGGTATAGCCTAAGGCACCGGAGGTTCTTGGGATAATGGTGATTTTCTGTACCGGAGCACTGTGAGTCTGGCAGGCAGCTACTAAAGCATGTCCTACTTCGTGGTAAGCAACGATCTTTCGCTCATCTTCCGGGATCACTGCATTTTTCTTCTGATAACCTGCAATGACGGTTTCTACGCTTTCCTGAAGGTCTTCCTGGGATACCAGGCTTCTTCCCTGACGAACAGCTCTCAGAGCTGCCTCGTTAATAATATTGGCAAGTTCCGCACCGCTGGCACCTGCTGTGGATCTGGCGATTACGTTGTAATCAACGGATTCATCCATTTTTACTTTGCGTCCATGGACCTTTAAGATAGCTTCACGACCCTGAAGATCCGGAAGTTCTACCGGCACACGGCGGTCAAAACGTCCCGGACGAAGAAGTGCCGGATCAAGGGATTCGGGGCGGTTGGTGGCTGCAAGGATGACAACGCCTTTCTTTCCGTCAAAACCGTCCATTTCTGTAAGGAGCTGGTTTAAGGTCTGCTCACGTTCATCATTTCCGCCCATTCCGCCGCCGTCACGTTTTTTTCCGATGGTATCGATCTCATCGATAAAAATGATACACGGAGCTTTTTCATTGGCCTGTTTGAATAAGTCTCTTACCTTGGCTGCACCCATTCCTACGAACATTTCTACGAATTCAGATCCGGAAATAGAAAAGAAGGGCACCTTTGCTTCTCCTGCTACCGCTTTTGCAAGAAGGGTCTTACCGGTTCCGGGAGGCCCTACCAAAAGTGCTCCCTTGGGAAGGCTGGCTCCGATCTGTGCATATTTATCCGGATTGTGAAGGAAATCCACGATTTCCTTCAAGGCATCCTTGGCTTCCTCCTCTCCGGCTACATCGTTAAAAGTAACGCCGGTTTCCTTTTCCGCATAGATCTTTGCATTGGATTTGCCAAAGGTCATGGCACTGCCTGCACCGCCCATGCGTTTTGCCATCATACGTCCCATAAGCTGGCCGATGATCACAAACATAAGGATAGGAGCCACCCAGGTTGTCAGAAGGCTCAGTAAAGGAGATGCCTGGGTTGGGATCTCTCTGCTGTAGTTTTCTACTCCTGCATTTTCCAGACGTTTTACCAGGTCGTCCGCTGTAGTCATGTTTCCTGTTTTGTATGTGATGGCAGTCCAGTTTTTGCTTTTCTCATCCTGTTTTAATGTATACAAGATCTCGGTGTTGTCACTGTTTACATAGACCTGATCTACATTGCCTGTGCTTAACTGTGTTGTAAATTCATTAAATGGCACTTCTACGGAACGTTCCATAACCGATGGAAATACCAATGCGTTTAATACCACTACAATGAGGAGGACAATGCAGTAGTAGTACAGGTAGGGTTTTTTGTTGTTATTGCCGCTGTTATCATTTTTCATGCCCATAATTCTTCTCCTTCTATCATTTTACTGTTGTTTCTGTGTGATTTTTTGTCTTCCTGATGAAAAAATAAACCCGCTTTCCGGTTTTGTCAATAGAATATAGTAAATTTTTATTTACTTTTCATATTTGTTGACTTTTCATATTTGTTGTGGTAACTGTTGTATAGGTGAAACTGTAAAAAAGAGAAAGGAGTCGTTTAATGGTTGACAAACAGGATCTTTCTGCGGTTGGTTTAAAGTTTATGGATTTTGCCATCCGATTTTTGAATCTGGCGAAGGGCCAGTACCAGCAGCAGAATCAGGTGAAGGCGAATAAAGCGGGATTTCAGGTGCTTTTTATTTTAAGTATGCCCCCATGTACCCAACCTACGATGAGTTTTCTGGCTGATGAAATGGGGATCACGAAGCAGCAGCTGACAAAGCTGGTGAATGATCTGGAAGCCATGGGGTTAGTGAAGCGGACTCATGATGAGAAAAATCGGCGGCAGGTTTATGTATCTCTGACAGATGACGGGCAAAAAGAATTTGAGAAGGTAAAGCAGGCCATGCTGGAATGTACGGTGGAAGGACTGAAAGGATTTTCGTCTGAAGAGCTTTTACAGTTAGAAGATTGTCTTGAAAAACTGGTTCCGTTATTAGAGAAGTTTAAGGAAAGCTGATAAAAAAAGCATCTGTCGGCAGATCTTATCTGCCAAACAGATGCTTTTTCTTACAGCACCTTACTTAAGAAGGATTTCAGGCGCTCATTTTTAGGGTTGGAAAAGAATTCCTCCGGTGGGGCTTCTTCCAGGAAGTAACCACCGTCCATGAACATGACTCTGGTAGCGACTTCTTTTGCAAAGCCCATTTCATGGGTTACGACTACCATGGTCATTTTATCGGCAGCCAGGTCACGCATTACGTTTAATACCTCGCCGACCATTTCCGGATCGAGAGCAGATGTAGGTTCATCAAAAAGCATTACATCCGGTTTCATACAGAGGGCTCTTACAATGGCGATACGCTGTTTCTGACCGCCGGAAAGCTGGTTTGGATATGCATGGGCTCTGTCGGCCAGACCCACACGTTCCAGAAGACGCATAGCCTCTGCCTCTGCCTCCTGCTGACTCTTGCCCTGAAGCTTCATAGGCGCCAGGATCAGGTTTTTCATTACATCCATATGGGGGAACAGGTTAAACTGCTGGAAAACCATTCCCATTTTCTGGCGATGTTTATCGATATCGGTCTTAGGATCCGTAATATCGTTTCCTTCAAAATAGATATGTCCCTTTGTAGGCTCTTCCAGCCGGTTTAAGCAGCGCAGAAAGGTGCTTTTACCGGAACCGGATGGTCCGACTACGAATACCACATCTCCCTGATAGATATCTACGCTGATATCTTTTAATACATTTGGCTTCCTCGCAAAGCTCTTTCCCAGATGTTCTACCCTGATCAGGGGTTCTTTTTTTTCGTTATCGCTCATTCTTGCGCAGCCTCCTTTCCAGGATCTGGATCAGTTTTGTAAAGATCATAACAATGACCAGATATACCAGTGCTACTGCGATCAGAGGCATAAAGGCACTGTAGGTCCTGCTTCGGATGATATCTCCTCCTTTGGTAAGATCCTGAAGGGCGATATATCCGGAAACCGAAGTTTCCTTCAGCAAAGATATGAATTCATTGCACAAAGTAGGAAGTACCGTTTTAAAGGCCTGAGGCATGATCACATACCACATAGTCTGACCATAGTTAAAGCCAAGGCTTCGTCCTGCTTCCATCTGTCCGCGGTCAACAGACATGATGCCGCTTCGAAAGATCTCTGCTACATAGGCACCGGAGTTGATGCCGAATGCCATAACTGCTACCGGCACCTTATCAATACGCGTACTGCCGAATACGACGAAATAGATGATCAGCAGCTGGACAACTACAGGTGTACCCCGGATCACTGCCAGATAAATCCGGCAGATCAGATTTGCAACTTTCATTTTTCCTGTTTTATCGTAAGTAGAGCGGATCATACCAACGATAAATCCCAGAACAATGCCCATAAGGCAGGCAAAGAAGGTTATGATCAGTGTCGTCTTAAGACCATCTGTAATGTAGCGCCACCGATCATCTGAAATAAAATTCAGATAGAATGCATCTGTAAAATTTTTCCACATGCCGATCATCCTTTACTCTCTGTTACAGTTTTGTCGGACTGTACTTATTTTCTGACTGGTAATGATTACTCTGCCTTGATGTATTTTGCTACGATCTCATCCAGAGTTCCGCTGTCCTTCAAGTTCTTTAATGCACCGTTGATCTTGTCAAGCAGCTCTGTGTTGCCTTTCTTTACAGCGATGGCATAATCCTCTTCTGTAAATGCCTCGTCTAAGATCTTTAAGCCTTCTGTTTCAGCTACGAATGTCTTTGCAGGTTCGCCGTCGATTACCACTGCATCTACTTTGCCCTGACTTAATGCCTGAACAGCTTCAAAGCCCTTATTGTAACGCTCAACGGTGGTTCCCTTTGCTTCCAGGTCAGATACATAGATATCACCTGTGGTTCCCAACTGAACGCCTACTGTGATCCCCTCTAAGTCAGCCGGACCGGTGATCTGGCTGTCTTCCTTTACGATGATCATCTGGGAAGCAGAAGCATAGCTGTCAGAGAAATCTACAGATGCCTTGCGGTCCTCTGTTACGGTCATTCCGGCTAATGCCATATCAGCCTTTCCGGATGCCAGTTCCGGGATAATAGAATCGAAGGCGATATCTTCGATCTCTAAGGTCATGCCAAGTTCATCTGCGATCGCCTGAGCGATCTCTGCATCAATACCTACGATCTTGTCACCGTCATGATATTCATATGGCGGGAACTCAGCGTTGGTCGCCATAACCAGTGTGCCGCCTGCTGCTTCCTTGGACTCAGCTTCTGTGCTCTCTTCTGCTGCGTCAGTGGACTCTTCTTTTGCTGCCTCTGCAGCTGCTGTTGTCTCTTTTGCGGAACCGCCGCATGCGGTCAAGGATGCTGCCATCAGAGCAGCCATTGTCATTGCAATCAGTCTTTTTTTCATAATGTTTTCTCCTCTTGCATGTTTATGCATACAGTTGCTTTGTTCTCTGTATCCGAAGATACTGTCTGTTCTATTATAATGCTTTTTCTTTTTTTAGCAAGTGTAAATTTATACATGAAGTCAATGCTCTCCCTGCATATTATCCTCTCTGCTGCCGTAAAGCTGCCTGTACCAGGTGTTTGGCGAGAACAGCTGTTGTCACGGCACCGACGCCGCCGGGAACAGGCGTGAGTTTTCCGTTTTTCCCTTCTAAGGTGTCAGCTGCTGCATCCCCGCAGAGTTTTCCGTTTTCATCTACGTTAATACCTACATCGATTACAGTAGTATTTTCGCCTACACAGGAAGCATCTATCATTTTCGCTTTCCCTGCGGCTGCTACCAGGATCTCTGCCTGCTTACAGGTTCCCGGAAGGTCTCTGGTACGGGTGTGGCAGATCGTTACCGTTGCATTTTCTTTCAAAAGAAGCATGGACAGCGGACGGCCTACTACCATGCTGCGGCCTACAATAACTGCCTTTTTCCCTTCCATAGAAATGTTATAGGCTTTTAATACTTCGATGACCGCCTCTGCTGTACATGGGGCAAAGCCAGTGGAATCTCCGGAGAATACTTTTGCAATATTCACCGGCGAAATGCCGTCCAGATCTTTTTTCGGGTCGATCATGGCTTCTATGTCCTTTTCCCGGATCTGCTTTGGAAGCGGACGAAGGAGAAGGATGCCGTTTACCTCTGGATTTTCGTTGATAGCTGTAAATTCTTTTTTGAAGTCCTCATCTGTGATGTCAGCCGGAAATGTATAGCACTGGGAGCGGAGTCCGAATGCATCCATTTTTTTTACTGCTCCTCTTTCGTAGGACATATCATCTGGATTTTCTCCTACGCGGACGATAGCCAGTTTTGGCGCCGGTCCGTCTATTTTTTCAAGCATTGCCCCTACTTCTTCCTTTATCTTTGCGGAAACAGGAGCGCCTTTTATTAATTCCATCTCTGTATTCTCCTTCTATAACCGTTTTACACAAGCTGTGTCAGGACTTTTTCGTAGATCTCATCTGCCTGAGATATGCCGATCTTGATCATGCGCTTTGCATTCTGGTTGATTTCTTCTGCTTTTTCACGATTTTTCATGGATTTCGTGTTTATATATACATTCATGACAGCTCCTAAAAGGGCAGCACGGGTAAACTGTACTGCTACACCTACATCGCTGACTGCCATGGAACTGCCTTTATCGGCTAAAACATCTAAAATCTCCAGAAGTTCTAAGGACTTTTCCATGATCTCTACCGGGACCATGCTGGCGTCTAACAGTTTTTCTTCCATAACAGTTTCTTTGTATTCTTTTTCTTCCGGGGTTGCAGAGGGAAGTCGGTAACATTCTGCAAGGGGTGCAAATACTTCTGCATCACGGTCGGATAAGTGCAGAAATTCCTGCTGCATGATTTCCAGATCAGTCCGGTATTTCTGCATTTCGGTTTCTACATCTGCGTATTTTTTCTTTCCTATGGTCAGATTTACCACCATCTGTCCCAGAGCATTTCCCAGTGCTCCTGCTAAAGCAGAGGCTCCTCCGCCTCCCGGTACCGGTGCTTTAGAGGAAAGGACCTCCAGGTACTGGCTTATGTTTTTTTCTTCTGTCATTTTTTCTCCTTGATATTTTATTTCTCAGCTCTGACTGCTGTCTCTTTGGTCAGATCTTTGATCACTTCTCCTGCAATGATCAGCCCCACTACAGAGGGCACAAAGGCCGTACTTCCCGGTATATCTCTGCGTTCGGTGCATTTATGCTTTGCCCCCGGCGGACAGATACAATGGGTTCTGCAGCTGATGGCCATATCATCGATAGGTCTTGTAGGCTGCTCTTCAGAATACACAACCTTCAATTTCTTCACGCCTCTTTTTTTCAGTTCCCGGCGCATGACTTTTGCCAGCGGGCAGACCTTTGTTTTGTAAATGTCAGCCACCCGGAACATGGTCGGGTCTAATTTGTTTCCGGCCCCCATAGAACTGATGATGGGGACCCCTTTTTCCTTTGCCTTCATTACCAGTTCCAGCTTGGCTGTAACAGTATCTACTGCATCTACAATATAGTCGTAGTCTTCAAAGGGAAATTCGTCTGCATTTTCCGGAAGAAAGAAACATTTATGGATCTCTACTTTTACGTCCGGGTTGATCTCCAGCATACGTTCTTTCATTACTTCTGCTTTGTATTTTCCTACGGTTTTGCGAGTTGCAATGATCTGGCGGTTTAAGTTGGTCAGGCATACTTTATCATCATCGATCAGGTCGAAGGTGCCCACTCCGCTTCGCACCAGTGCCTCGCAGGTATAACCGCCTACTCCGCCGATGCCAAATACTGCCACACGGGAGGACGCCAGCTTTTCCATAGCTGCTTTTCCAAATAATAATTCTGTTCTTGAAAACTGATTTAACATGTATTTTTCCTCGTTATCTGCTTCTCACTTGTCAGTCTGATCCTGTTGCCGGTCATTCGGCGAACAGACCATAACTATTACTTAAAAAATGATACTTCATAGCTGCTGTCTTGTCAATTAGCAAACCTTTGGGTATAATAGTCATGACTAACTGCAGATCGACTGCAAAAGAGGTGTAAACGAATATGAATCCAATGAATTTTCTTGCATTAAAACCATCCTGGGAAAAATTTCGGACCAACCACCCGAAAATGATCGCTTTTGTGAAAACTGCATCGAAAGAAAATTTTTTAGATGAAGGAAGTCTGATTGAGATCAAAGTTACCAACCGTTCCGGTAAGACCATATCCGCCAATATCCGGGTAAACAAAGACGATATCGAATTTTTAGGCGGATTAAAAAATGCGCTGGAGAAATAAATTCTCCGGCGCATTTATTTTGTACAGGATGTATCAGTCTATGCCAGACTGCGCATTTCCTTGATCTGATCGTCAGTCAGATTTAAAACATCGCTGTTTTCCATTGATGTATTGGAATCCTCGATCAGGATCATCTTTGTATCCTTCTGAGTAATGGTATTGTGCCATAAGGTGGCAGGAATATTGTAAACACGATCCTTTTCCATCTTCACGGCACCGAATTTCAATGTGCCGTTCTCTTCATTTGCGTAGATCAGGGTGCAGTGTCCCTCTACCAGAACGAATAATTCATCTGTCTTGTTATGGCGCTCCAGGCAATCAATGCCGGTTACATCATTTGCCGGTTTCCAGTTTTTAATTCCTACTGTCCACTTCTCATTTTCAAATACACGATGCATTCCTTCACCGCTGAATTCGTAATTTAAAATTTCCATTTCCAATTCCTCCAGATATGCTGCAAAGTAATGCTCTATACCTTACAGCTTTGATGCCCAAACTATTTTAGTAAAGATTTTGCAGTTGCAGCAACATTTTCTGCTGTCAGTCCATAAGCCTCAAACAGCTGCTCCGGTTTTCCGGACTTGCCAAATTTATCCTGAATACCAACCATACCGAATTTTGCTCCTGCATGTCCGGCCAGAACCTCTGCCACTGCGGATCCTAAACCGCCGATCACAGAGTGCTCTTCTACGGTTACGATAGCCTTGCATGTGTCATTCATCTTCAGGATGATATCCTTGTCAATAGGTTTGATGGTGTGCATATTAACAACTGCTGTGCTGATTCCTTCTTTTTCCAGCTGCTCTGCTGCTTCTAATGCCTTCGGGATCATAAGTCCGCAGGCGATCAGGCATACATCGGAGCCTTCCTTCATTACATTTGCCTTGCCGGGGATAAATGGAGTATCTGCTGCAGTGATATCCTCTACTACCGGTCTTGCAACACGGATGTATACTGGTCCGTCGATTTCAGCTGCTGCCATAACTGCTTTTTCTGTTTCGGCAGGATCACACGGAACAAAAATGGTCATGTGAGGAAGAACACGCATTAAAGCGATATCTTCAATAGACTGATGGCTTCCGCCGTCTTCACCTACGCACAGTCCGGAATGGGAAAATGCGAATTTAACGTTACAATTTGTATAGCATACAGAGTTTCTGATCTGCTCAAAAGCACGTCCTGCTCCAAACAGTGCAAATGTACTGGCAAATGGGATATATCCGCTGTGTGCAAAGCCTGCTGCTGCACACACCATATCTGCCTCGGCGATACCAAGGTTAAAATGACGGTCCGGATATACATTCTTGAACATGGCAGTCTGGGTAGCATGTGCCAGATCTGCGTCTAATACAACTACTTTATCATTTTTTGCGCCAAGCTTTACCAGCGCCTCACCGTATGCAACTCTTAAAGACTTTCCCATCTTCTTACACCTCCTGCTCGCTTAATGCTTTTTCAAACTGTTCTTTGTTCATCGGGCTTCCATGCCATCCGAATTCATTTTCCATGAAGGAAACGCCTTTGCCCTTAACAGTTTCGCAGCAGATGAACTTCGGCTTACCTTCAACCGGTGTCTCCAGTGCCTTTACAATGGCATCAATGTCATGTCCGTCAACGGTAAAGCATTCAAAACCAAATGCTTTGAATTTAGCAACAACATCACCAAGACTCATAACCTCATCATTGCTTCCGTCAATCTGTAAGCCGTTATGATCCAGCATAAAGGTCAGATTGTCCAGCTTGTAATGTGCGGCAGCCATGGCAGCTTCCCATACCAGACCTTCCTGGCACTCGCCATCGCCTAATACAGCATAGGTACGATATGTTTTCTTTCCGTGCTTTGCAGCCAGAGCCAGACCCATTGCAAGAGCAGCTCCCTGTCCCAGAGAACCGGTATTCATATCAACGCCCGGTGTCTTTGTGCAGTCCGGATGTCCCTGAAGATGACTGTCGATCTGTCTCAGTCCGGCCAGATCCTCCTTCGGGAAATATCCCAGATCTGCCAGAATCGCATAAAGGGTCGGGCACGCATGGCCTTTGCTTAATACAAAGCGGTCACGATCCGGATCCTTTGGATTCTTCGGATCTACGTGCATTACCTTGTAATAAAGTGCCATCAGCATCTCTACACAGGAGAGAGAACCACCCGGATGTCCTGACTGGCAGGCATATAACATTTTAAGGATCTCTGCCCGCAATTCTTTTGCTTTCTTATCGTACTGCATCATTATTTTCCTCCTCTTTCTCTAGGCCATCCCTTGTAGGGACCGGTCGGATATTCCTATTAAAATTTATCCTTTAACAGCTCCTGCTGTCAGTCCTTCTACCAGACGTTTCTGTGCAAAGAAGAACATGATGCAGACCGGGATGATGGTTATGATACCACCTGCTGTCAGAAGATCCCATTGAACTCCCAGCTGTCCGATCAGGCTCTTTAATGCAACCGGGATCGTGCGGGAATCATTGTTGGTAAACATCATTGCAAATGTATATTCGTTCCAGGACTGCATAAAGATGTAAACGCCGGTAGCTACAAGACAAGGTCCTAAGATCGGCAGGATCACCTTGATAAATGCAGTTCCTCTGTTGCAGCCATCTACCAGAGCTGCCTCCTCCAGAGACATAGGGAGATCATTGATAAAGCCAAGGATCAGCCATACGGAAAACGGAATGGTAAAGGTTGTATAGGACAATACCAGAGAAGTAGGTGTATACAGAAGTCCCAGCTTTCTCATAATACTGTACAACGGTATCAGAAGTAATACCGTAGGGAACATGTTATTGCAAAGGAAAATACTCATTAAAGTCTTGCGTCCGTGAAATGAATATCTGGAAAATGCATAGGCTGCCATGGTAGAAGCCGTCAGTGAAACAACGGTTGTACAGCAGGCTACCACCAGACTGTTTTTCATCGCCGCTAAGAAGTTTACGGTTGTGGTGAACAGTTTTGTATAGGCTTCAAAGGTAAGATGCTTCGGCCAGTAGGTAACAACTGCTCCATAAAGTTCATCCTGTGGCTTAACGGACGTAACAAAGGTCCAGTAAAAAGGAAACAGGATAAACAATAACAAAATGACCAGAGGGATGTATAAAAGTGCACGCTTAATTGCTTTTTTTCTTTCCATGAATCATCCCTCCTCTTTGAAATTCATTTTCAGATACGGAATAACTACAACCAGCATCAAAGCCGCCAGCAGGATCGCCATAGCTGATGCATATCCCAGATTCAGTGCATTTGCCTTGTTGTAGATGTAAACGCTTAACGTCTGTGTGGAATATGCAGGTCCACCCTCTGTCATATTGAAGATAACATCCACTGAGTTTGCAACCCAGATGATACGAAGAAGTCCGGTAACAAAGATCGTATTTTTGATGGACGGAATCGTTACATATATAAGGCTCTTCCATGAGGTGGCACCATCGATCTTGGCTGCTTCATACAGCTCCAGAGGAACACCCTGTAAGGCTGCTAAAAGCATCAGTGCAAAGAAAGGAATGCCTTGCCAGATGATCGTTACGATTACACTTGGAAAAGCAGTGGAAACCTGTGACAGGAACGGGATCTTGTCCGTGATCAGATGTGCTTTCAGCAAAAGATCATTCAGTACACCGAAGTTTCCGTCATAGATCCATCTCCACATAAGACCGATCAGAACACCCGGTGTTACCCACGGGATCATACTTACCGCACGGATCACACCTTGGCCCCGAAAGCCCTGATTTAACAGGAGAGCCATAATAAAGCCAAACAGAAACTGGAAGCCTACACCGGCAATGACCCAGATCAGGGTTCTGACCAATGCCCCCCAGAAAAGCTTATCTGAAAATGCTGTTATGTAATTCGCCAAACCGCTGAATGCGATCTCTTTCGGACGCCGCAGATCATAATTCTGGAAACTCATAATGATCGCGTTGATGACCGGAACAAATACAACACAGAAAATAATGAGTACGGCCGGAGCCACCAGCAGATATGGCCATATAGATTTTTTCTTGACCATGTTCGATTCTCCCTCCTGAATAAATGAGTTACCTAAATGTTTAAAACTCATCTTACGCGGCTGCGGTTTTCTTACCGCAGCCACGGTCTGTTACTGTTTTGTTAGCAACGGTTCAGGATGGGCGTTTTCTGTCTTCTCCTGGTGCCGTCCTGAATAGTCACTTCTGTTATTTATAAAGTTCTGCCTGTAAGGTCTTCATGCAGTCTTCTGCACTGATGGCACCTGTAAGAGCCTGAGATACGGTATTTGGCCATACAGTGGAGATCCACTCGGTTGTTGTATCCAGGATCGGAAGGATACCTGCATAACTCTGTCCGTCAATAGAAGCCTTCATAAAGCGGTTGCTCTGGAAGAAATCCTCTGCCTGTACTGTCTTGCTTACAGGTACGTTTCCTGTGCCCTTGCACCACATATCCTGACCTTCGCCTGCTGCAAGATAAGATACCCACTCAAATGCTGCTTCTTTGTTCTGGCAGGATTCAAAGATAACAGTCTCGGTATCACCCATAGAGGTCCACTGTCCCTTTCCTGCCGGGAACGGGAATGCAGATACATCATCACCGAAGGTTGCTTCCATATCTGCAGAAGAGCCTGTATGGTGGATGGTCATAGCAGTAAGACCGGACTTAAAGTTGGCAATGATCTCATTAAAGCCGTCACTGGTTGCTGTCGGCGGTACATAGCCTTTCTGATACAGATCGATAAAGTCCTGCATACCTTTAACTGCTTCCGGTGTGGTCATATCCTCAAAGTTTCCGCCTTCACCGAAGATGAAGCTGCCCCAAGGCTCCTGTCCGCCCTTGGCACCTCTCATGCCAAAGCCGTAAACATCAGTCTTTCCGTCACCGTCTGTATCCATGGTACACTTTTCAACTGCCTGAAGGAATTCATCATAGGTCTTCGGAACTTCTACACCGGCTTTTTCAAAGATTGAAGGTCTGTAGTATACATACAGTACCTGAATGTTCCACGGCATTACATAGATACTGTCAGAGCCGCCGGCCTGTTTCATGATATTGTAAATGTTGTCATCAATATCATCCTTCTTATCCCAGGCATCAATCATAGGTGTCAGATCAGCCAGCAGATCATTGTTTACAAATAACGGAGTAGAGGTCAGTTTCCATGTTGCACAGTCTACATCTCCGCCGCCCATCTTGGCATTGAACAGGTTCTCGGAATATGCACCGCCATCCCATGGTGCTTCTTCTCCTACTACGGTAATGCCTTTTCCGTTCTCTGCATTGAACTTGGCGATGATGTCCTGCATCAGCTGGGAATAATCTGTGTTATCAGCCCAGTAACGGAATTTAATGGTAGCCCCCTCTGTGGAACTGCTGTCAGCAGTTTTTGTTTCTTCGGTCTTGCTTTCCTCTGCCTTTGTCTCGGCTGCCGCTGCTGCTGTTGTTTCTGCCGGTTTTGAACCTCCGCAGCCTGCTAAAGTCCCCATCACTGTTACTGCTGCCATTGCTGCAGCTGCTGCTCTCTTGTTCCAAACTCTTTTTTTCATTTTGCTTCCTCCATTTCTATAATATCATCTAATGTTTCCCAGATATGCCTTTCAGACAGATACTTAGCTTCCAT
>CAVIPV010000015.1:0-7718 GCA_963644495.1 Prevotella sp.
GGGGTATAATCACTGCAAAAGGAGTGGCATTTTGGACAGCGTTTACAAAGTCGGCGGCAAAACAACTCCGTGTGGCAAATGGAAGTACGTTTGCAATCTTTAGCAAGAGCACACCGGAAAGGCGTTTCGTTGAATTTATTATGTTCCTGAAAGATCCGATGCTTTTTGATCTCTTTTGCAATTGTGGAAGGATCTTTGCCAAGACTAAGTGCGATCCTGCGTAAAGAGAGTGACTGTTCGAGACTTTTTTCAATAAATATCCTGCTGTCCTGATCTAAATGTTTCTGGTAAGTTAATTTTGTAGTTTCCATATATACCTCATTTCTACTGCGGATAGGAGGTATAATAAGCATACCTTTTTAAGGTCCTGAGTGTAAGACTAAATTCAATATAAAATGTGGGGTATGCGGAATTTACTTTTTCATTTAAAGCTGCAACAATTTCCTGTAAAAAGACCTTGCAAAATGTGGTTTTTCCCTGTACAATCTGATATTGAGCGAAGAGTGTATTTTTCAGGATATCCTGTAAGTACATAGGACAGTAAAGAGGGGACAGCAAATGCCCCCTCTTTTAGCGGAAACAAAAACAACAGATTTATTTATAAGAAAGGTAAATGACATGATAAGTGCAAATAATATTTCCCTTCGTGTAGGCAAGAAGGCATTGTTTGAAGACGTAAATATCAAGTTTACAGAAGGCAACTGTTATGGACTGATCGGTGCAAACGGCGCCGGAAAGTCTACATTTTTAAAGATCCTTTCCGGACAGTTAGAGCCAACCAGCGGTGAGGTTGCCATTACTCCGGGACAGAGACTTTCCTTCTTACAGCAGGACCATTTCAAATATGATGAGTATACCGTTCTGGATACAGTTATCATGGGAAATGCAAGACTGTATCAGATCATGAAGGAAAAAGAAGCCATCTACATGAAGGAAGACTTCACTGATGAAGACGGCATCAAGGCAGCTGAACTGGAAGGCGAATTCGCTACCATGAACGGCTGGGAAGCTGAATCTGATGCAGAAAACCTGTTAAATGGCCTTGGCATCGGTACTGAATTCCACTATGCACAGATGGGCACTCTGTTAGGCGCACAGAAGGTCAAGGTCTTACTGGCACAGGCACTGTTTGGAAATCCTGATATCCTGCTCCTTGACGAGCCTACCAACCACCTGGATCTGGACGCTATTGCATGGTTAGAGGAGTTCTTAATTAACTTTGAGAATACCGTTATCGTGGTATCCCATGACCGTTATTTCTTGAATAAAGTCTGCACACAGATCGCTGATATCGACTACGGCAAGATCCAGCTGTATGCTGGTAACTACGATTTCTGGGTTGAGTCCAGCCAGCTGATCATCAAGCAGATGAAGGAAGCAAACCGTAAGAAGGAAGAGAAGATCAAGGAATTACAGGAATTTATCCAGCGATTCTCTGCAAATGCTTCTAAGTCCAAGCAGGCTACTTCCCGTAAGAGAGCTTTAGAGAAGATCCAGTTAGATGACATTAAGCCATCCAGCAGAAAGTATCCATATATCGACTTCCGTCCGGCACGTGAGATCGGAAATGAAGTTCTTACAGTAGAGCACTTAAGCAAGACCATTGACGGCGAGAAGATCTTAGATGATATCTCCTTTATCCTTGGAAGAGAGGACAAAGTTGCTTTAGTTGGACCAAATGAGCGTGCAAAGACTGTATTATTCAAGATCCTTGCAGGTGAAATGGAGCCAGATGAGGGAAGCTACAAGTGGGGACTTACAACTACCCAGTCTTATTTCCCGAAGGATAACTCCGCAGAGTTTGCAAATGATGACACCATCGTTGAGTGGCTGACCCAGTATTCTCCAGAGAAAGACGTAACTTATGTACGTGGATTCTTAGGCCGTATGCTGTTCGCTGGCGAAGACGGCGTTAAGAAGGTTAAGGTATTATCCGGTGGCGAGAAAGTCCGCTGTATGTTATCCAAGCTGATGATCTCCGGTGCAAATGTACTGATGTTAGATGAGCCTACTGACCACCTGGATATGGAGTCTATTGACGCATTAAACCGCGGTATGATCAAGTTCCCGGGCGTGATGATCTTCTCATCCCGTGACCACCAGATCGTACAGACCACTGCCAACCGTATCATGGAGATCATCAATGGCAAGCTGATCGATAAGATCACTACCTACGATGAATATCTGGAAAGCGATGAAATGGCACGTAAGAGATTTACCTTCACTGTAACTGAAAGTGATGAGGAAGATGACTAATCATACGATAACTATTAGGACGGCGGGAAATCTGACACGAAAAGCAGCGTCAAGCTTGCTTGTAAGCAGCTTTTTGCGTTAGATTTCACATCGGAGTGATCTCTGATGCTTCTTGTACGGCTATGCCGTGCAAGAAGATGCCCCGTCTGAAGCAGATATAACGATATAAAGAACATTAAGAGTAAGGAGGGCAGAAACCGGGAAGTGCTGGGGACTGTCCTTCTGCTGTTTTAGGAGGAAATAACCATGGAAAAGATAGCAAGTTTTACCATCAACCATATTAAATTACAGCCGGGCGTTTACGTATCCAGAAAGGATAAGGTGGGCGACAGCACCGTTACCACCTTTGACCTGCGTATGACCTCTCCAAACGAGGAGCCGGTTATGAATACTGCAGAAGTGCATACCATCGAACATTTAGGGGCTACCTTTTTAAGAAACCACAAGGATTTCGCAGATAAGACCGTATACTTTGGACCAATGGGCTGCCGGACTGGTTTTTATCTGCTTTTAGCAGGGGATTATGAGTCAAAGGACATTCTGCCTTTAGTAGTGGAAATGTATGAATTTGTCCGCGATTTCGAAGGTGAAGTGCCAGGCGCGTCTCCAATGGACTGCGGCAACTACCTGGATATGAACCTGGGAATGGCAAAATATCTGGCTGCAAAGTATCTGGAAGTGCTGAAGCATATTGATGAGTTTCCGGAGTCAAGACTGGTGTATCCAGAATAAATTGGGGGTGGAGAATACCATGAAAAAACTCATATCCTGGAATGTAAATGGTCTGCGTGCCTGTGTGGGAAAAGGCTTTATGGACTTTTTCAATGAGGTGGATGCAGATGTATTCTGTATACAGGAAAGCAAGCTGCAGGAAGGTCAGATCGATCTGAATCTTCCGGGCTATCATCAGTACTGGAATTATGCTGAGAAAAAAGGCTATTCCGGCACTGCCATGTTTACAAAAGAAGAGCCCATCTCTGTTTCCTATGGTCTTGGTATTGAGGAACATGACCACGAAGGCAGAGTGATCACAGCTGAGTTTTCAGAATATTATATCGTCACCTGTTATACCCCAAACTCCAAAGACGGTCTTGCAAGATTGGATTACCGTATGACTTGGGAAGACGCATTTCTGGCATATCTTAAAAAGTTAGAGGAGAAAAAGCCAGTGATCTTCTGTGGCGACTTAAACGTGGCCCACAAAGAGATCGACCTGAAAAATCCAAAGACCAACCGGAAAAATGCGGGCTTCACAGACGAAGAAAGAGGCAAGTTTACAGACCTTTTAAATGCGGGCTTTATTGATACCTGGCGCTACTTCTACCCGGATACAGAAGGGATCTACTCCTGGTGGTCCTACCGTTTTAAGGCAAGAGAAAAGAATGCAGGCTGGCGTATTGACTATTTCTGCGTCAGCGAAAGTTTAAAAGATGACCTGGAAAGTGCAAAGATCCACACAGAAGTATTTGGTTCCGACCATTGCCCGGTGGAACTGGTGATCAAAAGGTAGCCTCTGTTTTTTCTTTGTGCTATACTTTTTTAGAGACAAAACTGCATAATATCCTGTTTTGCAGATGCATTAAACAGGAAAGCAATGATGAAGGAATAATTACTGCATGAATTTACTTACCATCGAACATTTAACAAAATCCTATACAGAACGCCTGTTATTCAACGATACTGCATTTTCCATCAACGAAGGAGAAAAAGTGGGTCTTATTGGCATCAACGGCACAGGAAAATCTACTTTGCTGCGCATTGCCGCAGGCTTAGAGGAGCCGGACGGCGGTACTGTAGTAAAGAGCCGCAGTCTGTATATCCGTTATCTGCCCCAGATCCCGGAATTTACTCCTGGGGATACGATCCTTGACAGCATTGTAAGGGATAATAAAAACGAGCCTCATTTCAGCTCTGTAGAAGAGTTGAAGGCTTCTGCAAAGGCCATGTTAAACCGCCTGGAGATCGAAGATTTTGACGCAAAAGTGGAGACTCTTTCCGGCGGTCAGAGAAAACGTGTGGCTCTTGCAAGCGTTCTTTTAAGTACGGCAGACCTGCTGATCCTGGACGAGCCTACCAACCACCTGGACAGCCAGATGGCTGACTGGCTGGAAGGTTATTTAAAGGCCTTTAAGGGCGCCCTTTTAATGATCACCCATGACCGGTATTTCCTGGACAGTGTGACCAACCGTATTGTGGAGCTGGACAAGGGGAAACTGTACAGTTATCAGGGCGGTTATGAGAAATACCTGGAATTAAAGGCAGAACGTTTAAGCATGGCAGAAGCAGCAGAGCGCAAGCGCCAGTCTATCCTGCGCACAGAGATCGCCTGGATGCAGCGCGGTGCCAGAGCCCGTTCCACCAAGCAGAAAGCCCATATCCAGAGGTATGAGCAGCTTAGAGATCAGGAAGGCCCGGAGTATGACAGAAATGTACAGCTGGAGTCCATTGGAAGCCGTCTGGGCCGTACTACCGTAGAGCTGAAAGATATCTGCAAATCATACGGGGATAAGGTGCTGATGAAAGACTTCACCTATATTTTCCTGAAAAATGACCGTGTGGGTATCATCGGACAGAACGGCAGAAATGACCGTGTGGGCATCATCGGACAGAACGGCAGCGGAAAATCTACTTTAATGAAGATCATCGCTGGCTGGGTAGAGCCGGATTCCGGTACGGTTGAGATCGGTCAGACTGTAAAACTGGGTTATTTTTCCCAGGAAAATGAGGCTATGGATGAAAGCCTGAAGGTGATCGACTATATCCGCAATGCAGCAGAATATGTAAAGACAAAAGACGGCAGCATCAGCGCCAGCCAGATGTTGGAGCGCTTCCTGTTCCCGTCCAGTATGCAGTATACAACCATTGGAAAGCTTTCCGGCGGTGAAAAGCGCCGTCTGTACCTTCTGCGCATCCTTATGGAAGCGCCTAACGTGCTGATCCTGGACGAGCCTACCAATGATCTGGATATCCAGACATTGATCTTACTGGAAGATTATCTGGATACATTTCCAGGTATTGTGATCACTGTATCCCATGACCGGTATTTCCTGGACCGCGTGGTAAACCGTATTTTCGCTTTTGAGGGAAATGGGGTGGTGCAGCAGTATGAAGGTGGCTTCACCGATTATCAGCGTGCTTGGAATGAACGTCATCCACAGATAGGCGGAAATGGAAACGGAGCCGGAAATGCAGGTTCTGGAAAGGCATCTGATAAGGATGTTGATGAGGAAAACGCCGCAAATGCAAAGGCAGTAAATAAAAATAACTGGAAAGAGACTTCCGGTGCCCAGAAAAAGCTGCGTTTAAGCTACAAAGAGCAGAGGGAATGGGAGACCATTGAAGGGGATATTGCAGGTCTGGAAGAGGCCATCGCGGCCCTGGAAACAGAGATTGAAAAATCTGCCAGCAATTATACCCGTCTCAATGAACTGATAAAGGAAAAGACAGAAAAAGAGGCGCAGCTGGAAGAAAAAATGGACCGGTGGATGTATCTTACCGATCTGGTGGAGCAGATCGAAAGCAAGAAGTAGGATGAACTCCACAAGGCACTTCCTCCGCGGCGATGCCGCGCAGGGGGGATTGGAATTTGGCAGTGTAACATAGAAGGAAACTGAAAGGCGGCAATATATGAAAAGAGAGTATAGCATAGAAACAAATGAGGGAAAGATCTATCCGCTGGGAGTGACAAAAACTCAGGGGGGATTTGACGTGGCGTTTGTTTCTCAGAAGACCCCGGCGTTGCTGCTTTTTGAAAAGGGCAGCAGGAAACAGACAGCCAGACTTGCGTTTCCGGAAAATGCCCGTATGGGGGATGTGCATTTCATGACGGTAAAGGGGGATTTTACCGGTCTGGAATATGCCTTTGAAGAAGAGGGAAAAGAAATCTCCGACCCATTTGGAACCTGTTTTACAGGACGGGAAAAATGGGGAGATGAAAAGACGGCGGGATGTGCGCTGCATACTCCTTTTGAAGCAGTAAAAGAAGCCTTTGACTGGGAAGAGGACAAGCGTCCCAAGATCCCGGCTAATGAGTGTATTGTATACAAGATACACCCAAGAGGTTTTTCCAAACATGCTTCATTTAAGGGGGAGAGCTGGAAGCGTGGAACCTTTGGAGCCATCGCTGATAAGATCCCTTATATGAAAGAACTGGGGATTACTACCGTAGAAATGATGCCGCCTGTGGAATTTGACGAGATCATGGAAGATGCCCCTGAAAAGGTAAACTACTGGGGCTACTGCTGCGGACACTGTTTTGCACCAAAAGCAGCCTATGCAGGGGCAGCACCGGGGCAGAAAAAGGATCCGGTAAAAGAGTTTAAGACGCTGGTAAAAGCATTACATAAAGCAGGTCTGGAACTGGTCATTGAATTATACTTTGACGGAACCCAGTCACCTTCCTATGTGGTAGATGTGCTCCGTTTCTGGGCGGCTGAGTATCATGTAGATGGTATCCATCTGGTAGGTTATGCTCCTTTGGAAACTATTGTGAAAGACCCATACCTGTCAGATCTGAAGCTTTGGGCCAAGAATTGGGATGAAGTGAAAGAGGTAAGAGAAGTAAGAGAAGCAGGCAGGAACCATAGATCCGGGGAAGAGAAAAAAGGCCCGGGCCGCCGTTTATCTGCTTATGAAACAGGCTTTATGCTGGATATGCGAGGCTTCCTAAAGGGCGATGAAGGCATGTTAAACCAGGTGGCTCTCCATGTAAAGGACAACCCAGATACAGTAGCATCCATCAATTACATGGCAAATACCAACGGCTTTACCTTAATGGATATGGTTTCCTATGATCATAAGCACAACGAGGACAACGGAGAGGAAAATCATGACGGTACCGACTACAACCAGTCCTGGAACTGCGGCGCAGAAGGTCCGGTACGGAAGAAAAAGATCCTGAGCCTGCGGAACCGCCAACTCAAAAATGCTCTCACCATGCTCTTTTTAAGTCAGGGAACTCCGTTACTTATGGCAGGTGACGAATTTGGCCGCACCCAGAAGGGAAATAACAATGCCTACTGCCAGGATAATGATATTTCCTGGTTAAACTGGAACTTATTAGACTCCCACAAAGGCCTTTATGAATTTACGAAAAACCTGATCGCCTTCCGCAAAAAGCACAGTCTGTTCCACCGCAGCACAGAGCCGACCTTAATGGATCACAAGTCCGTAGGTTTGCCGGATGTATCTTTCCACGGGGAAAAGGCCTGGTGCCCGGATTTTGAGCGCTACAGTCGCCAGTTAGGTGTATTTTACAGCGCTTCTTATGGAGAAAATGCAGATGGCAGCGAAGAACCGTATTTCTATACCGCCTACAATATGCACTGGGAACCACATGAATTTGCTCTTCCCCACCTGCCTGCAGGCTATAGCTGGCATCTGATATTAGACACAGCAGAAGATAACATGAATGGATTTTTGCCAGAAGGGAAAGAAAAGCTTCTGGATGACCAGAAAGAAGC
>CAVIPV010000015.1:7876-33528 GCA_963644495.1 Prevotella sp.
AGAAAGAAGGAATGTAACATGTTAAGTGAAGCTATGGAGCGTTTTATCAAAGAACATGAAAAAGAGGCATATGATCTTCTTCTTACCATTGCAAAGATCCCGTCTCCGTCCAATCACGAGGAAAAAAGAGCAGAATTTTGCTGCAACTGGTTAAAAGAACAGGGCGCAGAAGGTGTTTATATTGATGAGGCATTAAACGTGGTCTATCCGGCAGTTTTAAGAGACAGCGTGGAAGTTTACATGGCCCATACAGATGTGGTTTTCCCAGATGAGACGGAACTTCCCCTGAAGGTGGAAAATGGCCGTATCTGCTGTCCAGGTGTCGGCGATGACACAGCTTGTCTGGTGTGCGTGCTTTTAGCTGCAAAATATACGGCACTTATGATAAAAGAAGGCAGATTAAATGAAATCCGTCCGGAAACAGCACCGGGACTGATCTTTGTATGCAATTCCGGTGAAGAAGGCCTTGGAAACCTGAAAGGCGTGAAGAAGATCTGCGAAGACTATGGCAGCCGTATGAGCATGTTCTGTACATTTGATGGAAAACTGGAGCATCTGGTAGATGAGGCAGTAGGTTCCAACCGTTATAAGGTAACTGTACGCACAGAGGGCGGACATTCCTTCGGCAATTTCGGCAATGCAAATGCTATTGAAAAGCTGGCAGGTATCATTGAAAAACTGTACCAGATCCAGGTTCCGGAAGGGGGAAAGACCACTTACAATGTAGGTACCATTTCCGGCGGAACTTCTGTAAATACCATTGCCCAGGATGTTTCCATGTTATATGAATTCCGTTCTGACAGAAGAGAAAATCTGGCTTATATGGAAGAAAAATTTGAGTCTGTGATCGCTGAGGCAAAGGCTGCAGGTCTTGATATTACATATGAGATCTTAGGCATCCGCCCATGCTCCGGGGATGTGGATAAAGAGCGTCAGGCCTGGCTGTTAGAGCGGGCAAAAACGGCAGTAGAAGCAGTAACAGGGATCTGCCCGGCTACCGGTTCCGGTTCTACAGACTGCAATATCCCTCTTTCCATGGGGATCCCAAGTGTATGCGTAGGAAGCTACCACGGAGCAGGCGCCCATACCAGAGAGGAATATGTAGAGGAAGCATCTCTTCCGTTAGGATACAGAGTTGCTTTTGAAATGATATTTGGCGGCAGGTCATAAGCCTGTTTTTTCCTGCATAAAAATTAGAGAGAAATAGATGTTCTCCCGTGATCCGGGAGAAGGTGTAACATACATTCAGATGAGGATGTCACAAAGACCATATGGGTCGGGGCATCCTCATTTTTTTCTATATGGAATCTATATGGAGGAAAGAATGGCACAATGGTATGGTCTGACCCAGGAGGAAGTCTTAAAACGCCTTGGCACCAACAGGACCGGGCTCAGTGAGGAAGAGGCGGAAAAACGGCTTAAAACATATGGGGAAAATGTTTTAAAAGAGCAGGAAGAAATGCCCTGGTGGCAGGTGTTTTTGGGACAGTTTAAGGACCTTTTAGTGATGATCCTTATTGGCGCAGCCGGTGTTTCCATGGTCACAGGGGACCCGCAAAGCGCTCTGGTCATATTTTCTGTCCTTTTATTAAATGCCATTTTAGGGACAGTCCAGCACCAGAAAGCCAGAAAATCCCTGGAAAGCCTGAAACGTCTGGCTGCTACGGACACGCTGCTATTGCGGGAAGGACGGATCTGCATGGTACCTTCTTCCAGAGTGGTTCCAGGGGATATCCTGGTTTTGGAGACCGGGGGAATGGCAGCTGCAGACGGGCGCATTTTACAGGCAACAGGCCTTACCTGCAATGAAAGTTCCCTTACGGGAGAAGCTTTAAGCGTGGAAAAAAACGAAAAAAGCCTGTTTTCTGAACAGGAGGACATTTCTCTGGGAGATCAGAGCAATATGGTCTTTTCCGGTGCTCTGATCACAGGAGGCAGAGGTACAGCGGTGGTGACAGCTACGGGAATGGACACCCAGATCGGAAAGATTGCCTCTTTGATGAACCGCACAGCAGAAAAGAAAACGCCTCTGCAGGCCAGTCTGGACCGGTTTTCCGGACATCTGGCATTCGTCATTATACTTGTCTGCGGCGTGATCTTTGTTATCAGCCTTTATCGCAGGGAGCCGGTGCTGGACGCCCTGATGTTTGCAGTGGCGCTGGCAGTGGCTGCTATCCCGGAAGCACTTGGTTCTATTGTGACCATTGTCCAGGCAATGGGGACCCAGAAAATGGCAAAAGAACATGCAGTTATAAAGGATTTGAAGGCAGTGGAAAGTCTTGGCTGTGTATCGGTGATCTGTTCGGATAAAACAGGAACGCTGACCCAGAACCGGCTGCGGGCAGAGGCCGTATTTTTAAACGGAGAAGAAATACCTGTAAGCCAGTTGAAAAAACATGAAAATTTCCTTTTTCTGGAAACGGCGGTCCTTGCAAATAATGCATGGGACGATCTGCCGGAAGAAACCGCAGATCCTTTAGAGCAGGCCCTTTTAGAGATGACAAAAGAAGCAGGAGAAGAGCCGGAAAAGATCCGGAAAGGCTGGAAACGTCTTCTGGAGCTGCCTTTTGACTCAAAAAGAAAATATATGGGGGCCCTTTGCAAAAAGGACAGGGAGCAGATCTTATTTGTAAAAGGGGCGCCGGATGTTTTATTGTCCCGGTGTACTTATGTGATCAATCCGGCTTTTTCAGGAAAACACAGGCTGGAAAGACCAGGAAAACCGGAAAGATCAGGAAAATCAGAAAGCGTAGAAAGACCAGAAAAACCAGAATGCGCATCCTGGGGGCGGCCGTTGCTGTTTTCAGATCGAAACCGCATTTTACAACAGAATGCTGCCTGGTCTAAAAAGGGAATGCGTATTCTTGCACTGGCATGCAGGCCTTTGGATTTGAATGGGAGAAAAACAGGGGAAGACCTGGCAGAAGATCTGATCTTTCTGGGCCTTGCAGCCATGTCCGATCCCCCAAGGCCCCAGTCCCGTGGGGCAGTGGCAGAGGCGAAAAAAGCGGGGATACGGACAGTCATGATCACCGGGGATCACAAGGCTACGGCAGCGGCAGTGGCGGTGGATATTGGCATTTTCGCTCCGGGAGACCTGGCAGTGACAGGAATGGAACTGGAGCAGATGAGTGAGCAGGACCTGGAAAATAACCTGGAACGGATCAGTGTATATGCCAGAGTGTCCCCGGAGCACAAGATCCGCATTGTGGAAGCATGGCAGAGAAAGGGGCATATTACTGCCATGACAGGAGACGGAGTGAATGATGCCCCTGCATTAAAAAAGGCAGATATCGGTATTGCTATGGGCAAGTCAGGAACAGAGGTCTCCAGAGACGCAGCTGCCATGATACTCACAGATGACAATTTCGCTACCATCATCAAAGCAGTGGCAAATGGCAGAAATGTGTATCGGAATATTAAAAATGCGATCCAGTTTTTATTATCGGGAAATATGGCGGGCATTCTTTGTGTATTGTATACATCCATAAAAGCGCTGCCGCTGCCATTTGCGCCGGTGCATCTGCTGTTTATCAATCTGCTGACAGACTCTCTTCCTGCAATTGCTATTGGCATGGAACCGGCTGACAAAGACCTTCTGCGTCAGCTGCCGCGAGATCCAAAGGAAGGAATACTGACGCTTTCCTTTGCAGCCGGTATTTTATTTCAGGGGATTCTCATCGGAGGCGCTACCATGTGGGCTTGGGAAAAAGGTTATGCCAAAGGCGATGAAGCCGTTGCCAGCACCATGGCATTTACTACACTGATCCTGGCAAGACTGCTCCACGGCTTTAACTGCAGGGGGAGAAAAAGCCTGTTTTTACTGGGGATAGGGAGCAATCTCTGGTGCGTGATGGCACTGTTGGTGGGCCTTGTGCTTATGGGGGCCGTGCTGTTTGTGCCCCAGCTTCAGAAGGTATTTCTGGCAGCAGATCTGAGCAGGGAGCAGCTTTTTACTGTGGTTTTAGGAGCATTAGCGCCAATGGTTGTGATTCAGGTTTTTAAGACGATCCGGGATCTGTGTGACGTCTGAATTGTCCGCTAAATTTCTGGATATTATGTAAAATATCTGTGGTAAGGTGGAAAATATCGGAAAAATGTGATAAAGTAAACATTAAGAAATTGCTAATTAGAGGAATAAGGAGGCTGTTATGAGGCTTGTTACATATGAAGTGGAACATAAAGGCGGTCTGGGCGTGATCAGCAAGGACGGAAAATGGATCTATCCTCTTCGTTCACTGGATATGGATTATAAGACCATGCAGGAACTGATCGAAGGAATCAGCGAGTCAGAAAAACAGCTGCTTGAATATGTGTCCGGTCAGGACCCTTATAAGATCAGAGGAGCGGCACCTATTGAAGAAGTAAGATTTTTAGCGCCGATCCCAAATCCAAAGCAGGATGTGATCTGTCTGGGTATCAACTACATGGCTCACGCAGAGGAGTCTGCACGTTATAAAAAAGAGGCATTTGGGGGCGAACGCCCTTATGCCGTTTACTTCTCAAAGCGTGTAAATGAGTCAGTGGCAAATGGTGAGGGCATCCAGAGCCATTCTGATATTGTGGCAGATCTGGACTATGAGGCAGAACTGGCCGTTATCATTGGAAAAGAGGCAAAAAATGTACCGGAAGAGGAAGTAAAAAATTACATTTTCGGTTATACCATTATCAATGATGTCAGTGCCAGAACTCTTCAGACACAGCATAAACAGTGGTATTTTGGAAAGAGCTTAGACGGATTTTTCCCAATGGGACCATGTATCACCACAGTAGAAGATATCCCGTATCCGCCGAAGCTGTCGATCCAGTCCCGTGTTAATGGGGAACTGAGACAGGACAGCAATACAGAGCAGCTGATCTTTGGTGTTGACCACATTGTCAGCGAGCTTTCAAAGGGAATGACATTAAAACCTGGAACCATTATTGCCACAGGTACACCTGCAGGCGCAGGAATGGGCTTTACACCGCCAAAGTTCCTGAAAGTGGGAGATGTGGTGGAATGTACCATTGAAGGAATCGGTACACTGACCAACCCGGTAGTGGAATAAATAGCATGTGTGCCGCCTGACAGCGGCATCACCATAAATAACGATTGTATACATTTAGAACTAGGAAAGCAACACAAGAGACAGGCATCAAAAGGAGGCATGCATACAATGGAATTTATCCCAATGACTATCAAAAAGCAGAAAAATATCGCCCTGATCGCCCATGATCAGAAGAAGCATGAATTAATGGAATGGTGCAAGGCACATAAATCCATTCTGGAGAAACATTTCTTATGCGGAACCGGAACCACAGCAAGGATGATCACTGATTATACCGGTCTTCCGGTAAAGGGATACAACAGCGGTCCATTGGGAGGCGACCAGCAGATCGGTGCCAAGATCGTAGAAGGACAGATCGACTTCGTGATTTTCTTCTCCGACCCATTGACAGCACAGCCTCATGATCCGGATGTAAAGGCACTTTTACGTATTGCACAGGTTTACGATATTCCCATTGCAAACAACAAGGCAAGCGCAGATTTTATGATCTCATCACCGCTTATGGACGAAGAATATGAGCATGATGTGATCAATTTCAGACAGAATATTTCAGAACGGGCAAAACAGTTATGATCCTGATGGGATAAACACTGGTTTTGCTAAAAGGGGGCACGCAGATGGAACAGAAATTATATGATCTTATGGACTGGGCGGGGATCGAGGAGCTGACTTATTCAGAATCAGCTGATCCCCACAGAATGTTAGGACAGCATGTAACAGAAGAAGGTTTATTGATACAGGCATTTATCCCTACAGCCGCTGCCATTACTGTAAAGCTTACAGGAAATGAGAAAAAATATCCTATGGAACTGGCGGATGAAGCAGGATTTTATGCGGTTCTGATCCCAAGAAAAACAGTGACAGCTTACACTTTACTTGTCACTTATGACAATGGAACGCAGGAAGAAATCCATGATCCTTATTCTTTCGGACCACAGTTTACAGAGGACGAATTAAAGAAATTCGGAGCGGGCATCTACTATGATATCTATGAGAAAATGGGTGCTCATCCAATGACCGTTGACGGAGTAGACGGTGTTTATTTTGCAGTATGGGCTCCATGCGCCATGCGTGTCAGTGTTGTAGGTGATTTTAACTTATGGGATGGCAGACGTCACCAGATGCGCAAAGTAGGCGAAGGAGATGCCAGTGTATTTGAACTGTTCATTCCGGGCCTGAAACCGGGATGCCTTTATAAATATGAGATCAAGACAAGAGCCGGACTGCCTGTGATGAAGGCGGATCCATATGGAAATTATGCAGAGCTGCGTCCAAATAATGCCTCTGTTGTATGGGATATCAACACCTATCAGTGGAAAGACAAAAAATGGATGGATGAACGGGCGGCTTCTGATACAAAGGACAAGCCTTTAAATATTTACGAAGTCCATTTAGGCTCCTGGATGCGCAAAGAGATCGCAAAGGATGAAAACGGAAAAGATATTATTGGTTCCGAGTTCTATAACTACAGGGAACTGGCTGTAAAGCTGGCTGAATATGTAAAAGACATGGGCTATACCCATGTGGAACTGCTGCCGATCATGGAGCACCCGCTGGACGCTTCATGGGGATATCAGGTAACAGGTTATTATGCCCCTACCAGCCGCTATGGTACGCCGGATGATTTCATGTATTTTATGGACTATATGCATGAGCAGGGCATTGGCGTGATCTTAGACTGGGTACCGGCCCATTTCCCAAGAGATGCTTTTGGAATGGCATGCTTTGACGGAACCTGCGTTTATGAGCATGCAGACCCGAGAAAGGGCGCACATCCTCACTGGGGCACACTGATCTATAATTATGGCCGCCCGGGCGTATCCAACTTCCTTATTGCCAACGCATTGTTCTGGGCAGAGAAATACCATGCAGACGGCATCCGTATGGATGCGGTGGCTTCCATGCTGTATCTGGATTACGGCAAAAATGACGGTGAATGGGTGGCAAATATCTACGGCGGAAATGAAAATCTGGAAGCTGTAGAGTTTTTAAAGCACTTAAATACTGTATTTAAGGGAAGAAAGAACGGCGCGATCCTGATCGCAGAGGAGTCTACTGCATGGCCTATGATCACAGGCGACCCGAAGGACGGCGGACTGGGCTTTGATTATAAATGGAACATGGGCTGGATGAATGATTTCACCAATTACATGCGCTGCGACCCTTATTTCCGTAAAAATAATTACGGTGAGCTGACTTTCTCCATGCTTTATGCTTACAGTGAGAACTTTGTCCTGGTATTCTCCCATGATGAGGTAGTCCACGGAAAAGGCTCTATGATGGGCAAGATGCCGGGAGAAACCTTAGAGGCAAAAGCAGAAAATCTGCGTGCCGCATACGGCTTTATGATGTCCCATCCAGGCAAAAAGCTGTTATTTATGGGACAGGACTACGGTCAGATCGACGAGTGGAATGAAAATGCGTCCCTGGAATGGGATCTGCTAAAATATCCGCTGCACAAAAACATGCAGACCTATGTCCGGGAGTTAAATAAGCTGTATCAGGCACATCCGGCGCTGTATGAGCAGGATTTTGATACAGAAGGCTTTGAATGGATCAACTGCAGCTACCGTGAGGAAAGCATGATCATGTTTGTGCGCAGAGGCAAAAACGAAACTCTGCTGTGTGTATGTAATTTTGATAACATGGATCATGAGAAATTCCGCCTTGGCGTACCGTTTGCAGGAAAATATAAAGAGATCTTCAACAGTGATGCCAAAGAATTTGGCGGCGAAGGCCGTATCAACAGCCGCGCAAAATCTTCCAAGAAAATGGAGTGGGATGAAAGAGAAAATTCTATTGAGATCCATATCCCGCCAATGAGCTTTATGGTATTCTCCTGCACACCGGAGGAGAAGAAAGAAAGCCCGAAGAGACTGACCACAAAGAAGGAAGAACCGAAAAAGCTTGCGACTAAAAAGGAGGAGCCAAAGAAGCTGACTACGGCAAAGAAAGAAGAGCCAAAGAAGTTGGCCACAAAGAAAGAAGAACCGAAAAAGCTGACTGCTGTAAAGAAAGAGGAGCCTCCAAAATTAGCCACAGCGAAAACAGAGACTCATAAGCTGGAGACCAAAAAAGAAGAGCCGAAGAAATTGGCCACAGCAAAAACAGAGCCCCATAAGCTGGAAACCAGGAAGGAAGAACATAAAAAGCTTGCAACTGCGAAAACAGAGCCTGTAAAACTGACGGAAAAAACCACTCCGGCTTCCAAAAAGGCCGCTCTGAGAGCAGCCAAAAAACGGGGCCGCAGCAGAAATAAATAAGCATAAGAGTAACTGTTCAGTAGGTCTGCACACTTGCTGCGCTGACCGTAAGAAAACATAGGCTGGAAGGCAAAAATCATATCAGCGCAGCTGATCTGGAATGAATTTTTGCTCGTAACTATGAAGATACTGAATAGTTACGCATAAGGAATTTATCATGCGCCCTTCTCTGAGAAAGTTATGGATGAAAATCTCCATAAAAAGAAAAATCGGGATTTTTGCAGCCATGGTCATCTTGATCATGGCTCTTTCTGCATCCTTTAATATATGGATCGCAAAAGTATCACTGGGAAGCTTTGGCCGGATCTTAAATGATAATTCCCGATGCCGTGATCTTCAGGAGGCCCTTGACCAGGAGATAAGAGCTTTTGAACAGTATGTACGAAATTCAGAGGAAGAAAACCGCAGCATTTATCAGGTGGCCTGTGTAAGGACAGAACGCTGTCTCTGGTCATTGCCTTCTGATCCACAAGAACTGGGGATTGAGCGCAGTGCAAGAACCTGGAGTGTGAAGAATGCTTATGAAAATTATAAGAAATACCGGGACGATGTGGCGGACGGTTCTAAAACAGGCAGTGAATTTGTAAGCGAGCTGTATCGTGTATACAGCATGCAGGGATACCTTCAGGAATATACCCGGCGTCTGGCGCAGGTGACACTGACAGAGGGAAATGCACAGTACAGAAAAGAAGCTGCTTTTTTTGGAAATATCCCATACCTGATCCTGTTGTTTTCTGTAGTCCTTATGGTGTTTGTATTACAGCTTACAAAGCTTTTTTCCAATACGATCGCCAGACCGATTTTAATACTGGCAGACAGTGCCAGAAAGATCGGGGCCAACGATTTCAACCATCCGGATCTTTCCATCGAAAATCAAGATGAAATGGGCGAACTGGTAAGAGCATTTAATAAGATGAAACACAGCACAAAGGGCTATATTGACACTTTGAAGGAAAATAATGAAATGCAGGAGCTGCTCCATAAAGAGGAATTAGAGCGCAGCGAAATGGAGAAACAGCTGGGAAGCGCCAGACTGGAACTGTTAAAAAGCCAGATCAATCCCCATTTTCTCTTTAATACCTTAAATATGATCGCCTGTACGGCAAAACTGGAAGATGCTGCAGATACAGAAAAAATGATCTTAAGTCTTGGAAATCTGTTCCGGTATAATTTAAAGACCATAGAACAGACAGTTACACTGGATCGTGAGTTAAAGATCGTAGAGGACTATATGTATCTGCAGAAAATGCGATTCGGCAGCAGGATCCGATACAGTCTGGATTTGGAAACAGAAGCTGTAAATGTGGTTATCCCGTCCCTTTCTTTGCAGCCTCTTGTAGAAAATGCAGTAGTCCATGGACTTTCAAAAAAGGAAAGGGGCGGTATCCTGCATATCCGCATCTGGAAAAAAGGGAAGATGCTGATCCTTTCTGTAGCAGATACAGGTCTTGGCATGAGCAGGGAGCGCTGTGAAGAAGTTTCTGCGGCTATGAAAGAACGGCGTACCTCAAAGATCGGTATTGGACTGGGAAATATTTACAAGCGTGTCCATATGATGTATGAAAAAGGAAATTTGCGGATCTACAGCCGGGAAGGAAAAGGAACGGTTATACAGTTGATGATCCCGCAGGGAGAAGAGAAACAGGGGGAATAAAATAGGGGGGGAAAGAAGCATATGTACCGATTGATGATCGCAGATGATGAGATGATCGAGAGAAAGGTCCTTTTTAAGACGCTGAGTAAAAATTTAGAGGGGCAGTGTGAGATCTTTCAGGCAGAAAACGGAAGGGAAGCACTGGAAATATATAAAAAAGAAAAGATTCAGATCGCTGTACTGGATATTGAGATGCCGGGTATCAATGGGATACAGGCGGCAGAAAAGATAAGGGAAAAAGATAGAGATTGCTGTATCATCTTTTTAACTGCATTTGATGAATTTGCCTATGCCAAAAAGGCAATCACAGTGAAAGCACTGGATTATATCTTAAAGCCCTGGGATGAAAAAGAACTGATGCTGGTTCTGGAAGAGGCCATGCGTCTGACAGAAGAAAAACAGGGGAAGAGGCAGATAGCAGGCGAAAAGAGTACGCAGCCGACCGAACCGGATAAAGATATGGATAATGACGCAAACGAAAATCTGCGCATGAATAAAGTGACGGAGATGATCTGCGATTATATCCGTGCCAATTATATGCAGGATCTGTCTGTGCAGATAATGGCTGAAAAAACAAATTATTCAGAACCTTATTTCTGCCGTATGTTCAAGCAGATTTTCGGACAGAATTTTACATCGTATCTTACAGAATACAGGGTCAGCATGGCGAAGAAGATGCTGGAACAGCCTACGGTAAATATAAAAGAAATAGGAAGAGCGGTAGGTTATGAAGACTCTAATTATTTTGCAAAGGTATTCAAAAGGGTAGCCGGACAGAGCCCTACGGAATACAGAAATAGGGTCTTTAGGCAAAAATAGACAAAAAAATACACCATTTGACAAATATAAGATAAAATATTACTATGATTATCAAAAAAATACTATGGTCAGGACAAAAAAATCCTCTTATAATAAAAAAGAAATAAAAATAGCGTTAAAAAACACAAAGGATATGTGAAAAACGCATTAACAGGAGGGTAAAAAATGAAAAAAAGATGGTTAAGTGCAGCACTTTGTACAGCTATGGTAGCCGGATCTCTGGCAGGATGTGGATTAAAATCCCCGGAGACTACTACAGCAGCAGCTACTGAGGCAGCTAAGGAGGGAGCAACCACAGCAGCAGAGGCAAAAGAGGAGTCTAAAGAAGAGTCCGCAGCAACCGGGGAGCCTGTAGGACCGGCAGTTACTCTGGTAATGGCAGAGGTTAACCCATTAGACACTATTGTTGGTCAGACTGACAGCGCATTCAAAGAGAAAGTAGAAGAGCTTTCCGGCGGATCCATTACAGTAGATCTTCAGGCAAGTGGTGTTCTTGGTTCAGAAAATGACGTTCTGGATACTATGCTTGGCGGTGGCGGAACCATTGATATGTCCCGTATCTCCGCATTTGCTCTTACAAGCTACGGCGCACAGAAATCAGTTCTTCTGTCCGTACCTTATACATTTGTAAACCGTGAGCATTTCTGGAAATTTGCAGACAGCGATCTGGCTCCAGAGTTCTTAATGGAGCCTCATGATAACGGACTTGGCGTAAGAGGCCTGTTCTACGGAGAAGAAGGCTTCCGTCATTTCTTCACAGTTAAGCCTGTATCCGGTCTGGAAGATTTAAAGGGTATGAAACTTCGTGTTTCTAATGACCCGATCATGACCGGTATGGTATCCGGACTTGGTGCAAACGCAACTGTTGTTTCCTTCAACGAACTGTATTCCGCACTGCAGACAGGCGTTGTTGACGGTGCTGAGCAGCCAATCGCAAACTATCAGTCCAACGCATTCCCGGAGGTTGCACCTAACCTGATCCTTGACGGACATACATTAGGCGCTATTCAGGTTATCATCACAGATGAAGCATGGGACAAGCTGACTCCAGAGCAGCAGGACGTTCTGACCGAAGCAGGAAAATATGCATCTGAATTTAATCGTAAAATCTCTGAAGAAGCAGAGAACAAGGTTCTGGGTGAGTTAAAGGAAGCTGGCGTAAACGTAGTAGAAGTAGAAGATAAGACTCCATGGCAGGAAGCCTGCAAGGATATCATCGAGTCCTCTACCAAGGATAACGCAGACCTGTATCAGCAGATCCTTGATATGGCAAAATAATCCAGATCCGGTCAGTTAGATAAGGAAATGGTGTATCTGGCGCAGGGGAGCGCGTCTCTCCTGCGTTTTCAAGTAAGAAAGGGGACTAAAGTATGCCTTCTATTTTTGAAAAGATTGATAAGATACGTCCTTTGTATGATGCAGCGTATAAATTTGTATTGTTTATCTGCAAGCTCCTGCTTGTGATCGATATCCTTATTACCTGTATGTCAGTTGTAGGACGATATGTTTCATTTATTCCGGACCCGGCCTGGTCTGAAGAGGTAGTTCTTTCCTGTATGGCTTATATGGCTGTTCTTTCAGCAGCTTTGGCAATCCGCCGCGGTGCTCATATCCGCATGACCGCACTTGATAATTATCTGCCGAAGAATCTGGTAAAATCTCTGGATATTCTTGCAGATGTAGCGGTTTTTGTATTGGCAATCATTATGCTGACGGTTGGCTGGAATTACGCAACCGGCATCGGTGCAAAGGGTACTTACGTAAGTATGCCCGGTGTATCCCGCTTCTGGATGTATCTGCCGGTTCCGTTAGCAGGTATAGCAATGATCATTTTTGAGATTGAGGCACTATATAACCATATCAGAAGTTTTTTTGTAAAGGAGGAGAAGTAGAATGAGCGTAGATAGTATGGCAATTCTTGTATTACTGGGAAGCTTCTTCCTTATGATCCTGCTTCGTTTCCCTATCGCATATGCGGTAGCACTTTCTTCTGTATTCTGTCTGATGAGTCAGGGGCTTCCGCTGACTACCATCTGTCAGCAGATGGTAAAGGGTATCAGTTCCTTCAGCTTAATGGCCGTTCCTTTCTTTATCACAATGGGATGCCTTATGGGATCCGGCGGTATTTCAGAAAAACTGATCGCTCTGGCAAATGCCTGTGTAGGTTGGATGCGAGGCGGTATGGCAATGGTAAATATCGTTGCTTCTTATTTCTTTGGCGGTATTTCCGGTTCTGCATCAGCAGATACAGCTTCTTTAGGATCTATCCTGATTCCTATGATGGTTGATCAGGGATATGATGGTGACTTTTCTACTGCAGTTACTATTACCTCTTCTTGCGAAGGACTTCTGGTTCCGCCAAGCCATAACATGGTTATTTATGCTACCACAGCAGGCGGTATCTCTGTAGGAAGCCTGTTCCTGGCAGGTTATATCCCGGGAGCTCTTTTAGCAGTATCCCTGATGGTTGGTTCTTATATTATTTCCGTAAAGCGCAATTATCCAAAGGGCGAAAAGTTCAGCATGAAGAACCTGATAAAGCAGTTAAGTGTTTCCTTCTGGGCTTTGGCAGCCGTTCTCATCGTTGTATTCGGCGTTGTAGGCGGTGCATTTACAGCAACAGAGTCAGCAGCCATCGCAGTTATCTACAGCCTCATTGTCAGCCTGTTTATTTACAAGGGCCTTGACCTGAAGGGTGTATGGAGAGTTTTAGGTGAATGCGTGGATACTCTTTCCATCGTCCTGATCCTGATCGCAACCTCCAGTATCTTCGGCTACTGCCTTACAAGACTTCATGTGCCGGATCTGGCAGCCCAGGCCATCACCGGACTGACCACTAATCCGATCCTTCTTGCACTTTTATTAAACCTGATCCTTCTGGTATTAGGCTGTATCATGGATATGGCGCCGATCATTCTGATCGCAACTCCGATCCTTCTTCCGATCGCTACCTCTATTGGTATCGATCCGATCCAGTTTGGTATCATTGTTGTCCTTAACTGTGGCATCGGACTTCTGACACCTCCTGTAGGTGCCGTACTTTTCATTGGTTCTGCTGTTGCAAAGCTTCCGATGGAAAAGGTTGTAAAAGCAACATTACCATTCTATCTGTGCATGATCATTACTCTGCTTCTGATCACATTTATACCGGGAATCAGCTTATGGCTGCCAAGTGTATTTGCACATTGATAGAAGTTTGATAAAAGTGTAGTACATATAAAAATAAAGGGGGTGTCATGGACATCCCCTTTTATGTTATAATGTAACGAGCGCAGTGAAAAACAATCGACACCGCAGGTGGCATTTATTTTTCATGGGCCATTAACGAACGAACCGCCGAGGGGGACTATTTTATGTACCAATACCGTTACAAAACAACCAGAGGGGAATACTGGAAAATGTCCATGTATTTCATCTACCATTCCATGACCGGCATGGTAAATCTGGTTTTTACGGCTGCTCTTTTTGCCCTTACTTATGCAAAATGGGAGTCTTCAGGAATCCTGTTCCGTATCTGTATGATTTTAGGCTGCTGTCTTTTTACCATCCTTCAGCCGTTGACTATTTACATACGTGCGGGAAAAATGGCAGCAGGCTCCGGTGATGACACGCAGATCCGTCTGGATGACATAGGGGTTCAGATAAAAGTGGGAAATACTTATGATAAGATCCCGTGGAGAAAAATCGTAAGGATCGCAAAGCTGCCGGGTATGGCCATTATTTTTACAGATCCGTCTCATGGATATCTGCTTACAGACCGGGTAGTGGGAGAAGATAAAAAAGTCTTTTATGACTGGCTGATGGCAAAGCAGGCCCAGACTCTGAAAAAAGAGAAATAAAAACAGAAGCGGGAATGACATCCAGGGGATGTTTACAGATTCAGGAGGAGACAATGGTGAAAAAGGGGATATTCTGCCTGTGTATTGCAGCACTGATCTTAGGCGGATGTTCAGGAGCATTAAAAGAAAAAGAGAAGGAAATAACACCGGATTTTGTCCTGACTTACGCAGAAAATCAGGCGGAGGATTATCCTACCTCCCAGGGAGCCTATAAATTTGCGGAACTTGTAAAAGAACGGACAGAGGGCAAGGTGGAGATACTGGTCAATGCAGGCGGAAGTTTGGGAGACGAAAAGTCCGTGATCGAACAGATGCAGTTTGGAGGCATTGACTTTGCCAGAGTGGCACTTTCTACACTGGCAGAGGATATCCCGAAGCTGAATGTACTGCAGCTGCCTTACCTGTATACAGGGGCAGATCATATGTGGAAAGTGCTGGAAGGCCCCATCGGAGATGATTTCCTTAATTCTTTTGAAGGGTCCGGGCTGGAGGCTTTGTCCTGGTATGATGCAGGTGCCAGGAACTTTTATAATTCCATAAAACCCATTGAGAAACTGGAAGATATAAAGGGTATGACCATCCGGGTACAGGAATCAGATCTGATGAGTGATACAGTCCGGGCATTGGGAGCAATACCTGTTCCTATGGTTTATGGCGAAGTATATTCCGGGCTCCAGACTGGAAAAGTAAATGGAGCAGAAAATAACTGGCCGTCTTATGAATCTACCGGACATTACGAAGTGGCAAAATACTTTACCGTTGATGAACACAGCCGTGTACCGGAAGTCCAGATCGCTTCTACTTATACCTGGAATAAGATCCCGGAAGAATACAGAAAGATCATCCGGGAATGCGCCCGGGAATCAGCTTTGTACGAAAGAAGCCAGTGGAAAGCCAGAGAATCTATTTCCAGACAGAAGGTGGAAACAGAAGGTTGTGTGATCACTCAGCTTTCACCAGAGGAAAAGCTGCGGTTCCAACAGGCGGTCATGCCGTTATATGAAAAATACTGTGCAGAGTACGTGGATATTATTGATGAGATCGTAGCGGAAGGACGTTAAAATTTAAGATTAAAGCTTAGAAAGCATAAAATAAAAGCTGACCGAAAGTCTCTTAAGAGAGAGAGAATCTGTCAGCTTTTTTTGAATATTTTAGTTCAGCGGAATGATGGCAGCAGGGGATTCTGCTGTAGTAGGCTCATTTGTAGCTTCAGTGGTGGAAGCTGGTGCTGCAGTAGTAGATTTTGCAGCCTCAGTGGTGGACTTAGCTGCTGCAGAAGTGGATTTTGCAGCTGCAGTGGTAGACTTAGCCGCTGCAGAAGTAGATTTTTGTGCTTCGGTGGTAGACTTAGCCGCTGCAGTAGTAGATTTTTGCGCCGCAGTGGTGGACTTGGCAGCTGCGGAGGTAGATTTTGCTGCCGCAGTGGTGGACTTAGCCGCAGAAGTGGATTTTGCAGCTGCGGTAGTAGACTTGGCAGCGGAAGAAGCCTTGGTCTCTGCCTTAGTACTGCTGGTGCCAGAAGCTTTTGTTTCGGAAGCCTTTGTGCCGGAAGCTTTCGTTTCAGCGGCTTTGGTCTCTGCTTCTGTTGCTGCGGTTCCATTCATACCATTTTTTCCATCTGTTGGGAACTTACTTTCCCGGTCTGCAGTATCGATTCCGGACTGGTTGATGGAGAATGTTGCCTGGTTTGGATTTCCTGCCATATCTTCTACATATACAGTAAGAGAACCTTCTTCTAACTTAAAAGTGATCTCTCCGGTCTCTTTATCACAGCTTTCAGGAAGGACTTTTGTTCCTGCATCATCCGTAGCATAAATGGAATCATAGTTGATGCCGGAAATGCTGTCATCCAAAGTAACAACAAGCTTTCCATCTTCCATGACAACGCTTTCTTCATCAAAAGAAGGAGCTGTATCATCTAACACAGCAATATGCTCTGCATCCTGGGCCTGCATGCCATTTAAGCTTAAGGCGTAGACCTCCAAAGTACCGTTGGTTGTCAGTACTGCGTGGTAAGTGCCGTTTTCTTTCTTAAATTCAATGGGTTCAGATTCCAGTGTAGTGGTCATCTTCTTTAAAGGAAGAAGAGAATGGATCTTAAAGCTTACATCTATGGTTTTGTAATCTGTGGTATCGCTTACGTTCATCTCGATCCTTGGAGTGGCGGTAACAATAAAGAAGATCGCCAGATTGACTACGATAAATGGAAGTATGTAGCATAATAAAATGCGGCCGAAATTGGTATTCCCATTTTTCTGGGGCCGGCGTGTACGTCGGGGATCCTGGCGTGAAGCAGAAGAACGGGTGTGTCCCGAGGCGCGGCTGCTTCTGGGTGCGCTGTATGATGAATGGTGTTCCATGACCATTGCCTCCTTTGTTAAAAAACTTCCTATAGCATAACAGAAAACCGGGTTACTTACAAGAAATTATTCATTGAGAAACTTTTAAGAAATAGTTTCAGGCGTTAAAAATGAAATATTCGCTCTTGCTGTATCGGCTTTGCACATATATAATGATGTTGGGGTCAAAAAGTATTTTGACCCCTCTGATACCGAATTGCTACGTGCTTTGCACTCTCGCAATTCTAAAACACATGATCATAAATTAACAAAATTAACAAGTAGGAGGGACCTATGGATTATCCCAAGAAAGATCAAAGATGGGTATTTCATGATAAGACAGAAGCGAAAGAAACAGCCGGAGTAGTACGCCGTGTTCTGGCATACTGCGATGAGGTTATGTGTGTGGAAAATACCTTTGTAAAAGGAGCCATCGGAGCAATGCATAACCATCCACATACCCAGATCACTTATGTGGCATCTGGTAAGTTTGAATTTACCATTGATGGAGAGGTACATACAGTCAGCAAGGGGGATACACTGCTGAAACAGGACGGTGTGATGCATGGATGCACCTGTCTGGAAGATGGAGTACTGATCGATATCTTCACCCCAATGAGAGAGGATTTTCTGTAAGGAGGACAAAATAATGAGAATTGCATTAATCAATGAAAACAGCCAGGCGGGCAAGAACGAGATCATTTACCGTGAACTGCGTGGCGTGGTAGAACCTATGGGACATGTGGTAGACAACTATGGAATGTATTCTGCAGATGATGAGGCACAGCTTACCTATGTACAGTGCGGTATTCTGGCTTCCCTGCTACTTTCTTCAGGTGCAGCAGACTTTGTGGTGACCGGATGCGGTACTGGTCAGGGCGCAATGATCGCCTGCAACAGTTTCCCAAATGTAGTATGCGGACATGTGTCAAATCCGTCAGATGCATTCCTGTTTGCACAGGTAAATGATGGTAATTGCGTGGCTATGCCTTATGCCCAGAATTATGGATGGGGCGGTGAATTAAACCTTCGTTACAGTTTTGAAAAACTGTTTGGTTTTGGCAGTGGCAACGGCTATCCGCCGGAGCGTGTAGTACCGGAGCAGAGAAATAAGAAGATCCTGGATCAGGTGAGAGCCAACAATTTTAAGGATATTATCACCTGCTGTAAGGGACTGGATCAGGACCTGGTAAAGGGCGCTGTGGCAGGACCAAAGTTTAAGGAGCTGTTCTTTGCAAACTGCAAGGATGAGGCCATCAAAGCTTATGTGGAGACACTTCTGTAAGAGCACGGGGGAAAAGAGGTAAAACAAAGTATGATAAAAGAGGCGGCTGACTTTGCAGAGCGGACACATGAGGGCGTGTACAGAAAGGGAACACAGATTCCTTATATTATACATCCTATGGAAACGGCAGCTATTGTAACGGCATTTACAGATGAGCCGGAAATGATCGCTGCAGCCCTTTTGCATGATGTAATAGAGGACGCCGGGGTTACAAAAGAAGAACTGGAAGAAAAGTTCGGCCCCAGAGTGGCATTTCTGGTAGACAGCGAAAGCGAGGACAAGTCTAAAAGCTGGATGGAGCGCAAAGGCGCAACGGTAGAACGCTTAAAATCAGCCACCAGAGATGAAAAAATACTGGCTCTTGCAGACAAATTAAGCAATATACGCAGTACAGCCAGAGATTATCTGGTCCTGGGAGACGAGGTCTGGCAGCGTTTTAACCAGAAGGACAAGGTGATGCAGGGCTGGTATTACAAAGGGGTGGCAGAGGCCCTGAAGGAATTTAAAGGCCACATTTATTATGAAGAATACGTAATGCTGTGTAAAAAAGTATTCGGTTAAAGGAGAAGAGAATGAGAAAATTGAAAAGCAGGATCCTTGCAGCGGTCATGGCGGCAGGAATGATCTTTACTGCCCAGGGAATGACGGCTCTGGCGGGGACCACCGGTGTTGGTGCAGCAAAGACCGCACAGTCCACAGGGGGACCGGGAGAGGCTGCAAAAGATGTGGAAACTGTTACAGTAGATAATGAAAATGCAGGTGCAGACGGTACAAATGCGGATCAGAATACAACGACTGAAAACACAGGTGACAATACTGACGCTGCAGACCAGACATCCACAGACACCTCCCTTCAGGTAAACTACAGCGTGTATTTCAGAAACCAGGGCTGGAGCGATCCGGCAACAGATAACCAGGCGCTGGCGGCATCCACAGATTCCTGGGTCACATCCATGAAAGCCAATCTGATCAACATTCCATCAGGAGCCCAGATCGGCGTCCGCTATAAAGTAAATTTAAGTGGCACCGGCTGGCTTGACTGGAAAGCAGACGGGGCAGAAAATGGCGGCGCGTCCGCAGAACACCCACTGGAATCCATTGCCATGGAACTGACCGGTTCATCGGCGGCTTCCTATGATCTGTATTATAAAGTTTATCAGAATGGTTCCTGGACAGACTGGTCCTTAAATGGTGCGCCAGCAGGCACAGAAGGGATCGGTCTCAGAGTAGATGGCATCAAGGCTTCTATTACAGCAAAAAATGCAGGAGCGCCTGCAGAAACCGATTCATCAACTGTAGACCCATCTAAGCCAATGATCGCCCTGACTTTTGACGATGGTCCAAGAGCATCTGTTACAAACCGTATTTTAGACAGTTTAGGCCAGTATGGTGGAAGAGCTACTTTCTTTATGGTAGGAACCAATGTTCCACAGAACGGCGAAGTGATCCGCCGTATGGTGGCGCAGGGCTGCGAGGTGGCAAACCACACCAATGACCATAAATACATATCAAAATTAAGCAATGAAGGCATTGTAAGCCAGGTAAGTGCTGTAAACCAGAAAGTAGCAGCAGCCTGCGGCGTTTCACCTGTTGTAATGCGCCCCCCAGGCGGTTATGTAGATGCACATTCCCTTTCTGTCCTTGGTTCCATGGGAATGCCTGCGATCATGTGGTCCATTGATACAAGAGACTGGCAGCACAGAAATGCACAGAAGACCATTAACAATGTTTTAAGTCAGGTAAAAGACGGCGATATTATTTTAATGCATGATATTTACGATGCTACTGCAGATGCAGCAGTCGTATTGATCCCGGAGCTGATCGCCAGAGGCTATCAGCTGGTAACAGTCAGCGAACTGGCAGCAGCCAGAGGAGGAATGGCAGCAGGACATAAATACAGCCAGTTCCGTTAAAAAATATTTTTATAAAAGGAGAAAAATAACAATGGATATTCGTTATTCCGCAAACCAGAGAGATGTAAAACGCTATACTACCGAAGAACTGAGAAATGAATTTTTGATCCAGAATCTGTATCAGCCGGATGAAGTTGTTGCAGTGTATTCCCATGTAGACCGTATGGTAACAATGGGATGTATGCCGGTTTCTGAGAAAGTTTCTATTGAGAAGGGCATTGACTGCTGGAAGAACTTTGGAACCCACTATTTCCTGGAGCGCCGTGAGATCGGTATTTTCAATATTGGCGGAAAGGGAAAGATCACTGCAGACGGTCAGGAATTTGCTATGGAATATAAAGATTGTCTGTACATTACCAAGGGAACAAAAGAAGTTTATTTTGAAAGTGAAGATGCATCTAAACCAGCTAAATTTTATATGGTAAGTGCGCCGGCCCACACTTCTTACACCACTACTTTTATTCCGATCGAGAAGGCTGCAAAGAGGCCATGCGGTGATGCAGCTCTTTCTAACAAGCGTACCATCAATCAGTTTATCCACCCGGATGTATTAAAGACCTGTCAGCTTTCTATGGGAATGACCGTTTTAGAGCCGGGAAGCGTATGGAACACCATGCCGGCCCATACACATGAGCGCCGTATGGAAGTTTATATGTATTTTGAAGTACCTGGCGACAACGTAGTATTCCATATGATGGGAGAGCCGACAGAGACCAGACACATTATTATGAAGAATGAGGAGGCTGTGATCAGCCCGTCCTGGAGCATCCACAGCGGAGCAGGTACATCCAATTATACCTTTATCTGGGCAATGGGCGGCGAGAACATGGAGTTTGACGATATGGACACCATGAAGCCAAATGAGATGAGATAGGGAATGTCCCGACTGCGAATATACAAATGTATATAAGTACAAGAAAACAGGTGCAGACCATATGTGGATCATGTGGTCTGCACCTGCTTTTTATATATAAGGGGATATGCATTTTATAGTGTATATATTATCGGTTTATTAATCAACATTTACAGGATGAGCTTCTGTTTTACCTGTGATCCAGGGACCTCTTCTGTAGAACAGGATGGATAATGTGGTTGCTACGCACCAGCCGATGGGCCATGCGCACCAGATACCGGTTGCTCCCAGTACTGTCTTAGAGAATACAAAGGCAAGTACCACACGCAGGATCAGATCGGTAAAGGTTGCGATCATGAAGTTCTTCATCAGTCCGGCACCTCTTAAGATACCGTCGGCTACCAGTTTTGCAGATACTACAAAGTAGAATGGGGAAAGGATCTTTAAATAAGTAAGACCTGTATGCATTGCCAGTTCTGTAGGTTCGTCCATGAAAAGCTTTAAAACAATGTTTCCACCGAAGAAGTACAGTAAAAACAGCGGCAAACTTAACATCCATACCATTTTAACACCTGCACGGAAGCCTTCTTTGATACGGGGCATCTTTCTTGCGCCAAGGTTCTGGGCTGTGTAGTTGGAAATACCATTTCCCAGTGTGGTGAAGGAAGTGATGACCAGGTTATTTAATTTAACAGCTGCGGAGTAACCAGCCATGACCGGAGCGCCAAATCCATTGATGATACTCTGGATCACAATGTTTCCAAGGGAGATAAAGCTCTGCTGTAAGGTACTTGGGATGGCAATGGCTACGATCTGCATTAAGATCTGCCAGTTGAAGAAAGGAGCTTTTTCTTTTCCTTCAATCTTTGCCAGTCTGCGGAAGATAACTACCATTGCAAGGATACAGCTGACGCCCTGGCAGAGGAAGGTTGCCCATGCAACACCTGCAACGCCCATTTTAAAGCCTGTTACAAACCAGATATCTACTGCGATATTGGAAGTAGAGGAAACTGCCAGGAAATAGAACGGTGTTTTTGAATCTCCCAGTGCAGAGAAGATACCGGTTGCAATATTATAATAGAATACGAATGGTAAGCCCCATGCGTAAATATCCAGGTATAATTTAGAGTCTGCAAATACTTCATCTGGTGTACGGATCAGTTTCAGCAGTGCTCCTGATCCTAAAATACCAATGAGCATCAGGATCACGCATACAAAAGCGCTGAAAATGCAGGCGGTATAAACGGCTGTTTTCATTCCCTTAAAATCTTTTGCGCCGAAAAGCTTAGATACAACAACGGAGCAGCCCATGTTGCAGCCAAATGCAAAGGCGATGAAGATCAATGTGATCTCATAACTGTTTCCTACAGCTGCCAGCGCGTTTTCACCGATAAACTTACCTGCTACCAGGCTGTCGGCAATGTTGTATAACTGCTGGAAGATGATACTTCCAAAAAGGGGCAGACAAAATTGCCACAGCACCTTTTCAGGATTTCCTACGGTCAGGTCCTTATTCATTTTCTATTCCTCCATTATTATCTTTGGAATCCTTTGATTATCATTGATTTTATTATATCTGCTGTATTATAATCCTGAATAAGATATATGTAAAATACTAAAAATGTATCTTAGATATATCTTATAGATATGACAGATCAAAAAGCAGGGTGGAGATAAAATAAGTTATGAATATCAGCTACGATTACTATAGAGTTTTTTATTGTGTTGCAAAATACAAAAGCTTTACCGGGGCGGCAGATGCTCTTTTAAACAGTCAGCCAAACATCACCCGGACCATGAAAAAGCTGGAAAAGGAGCTGGAATGTACCTTATTTGTGCGCCAGCGCCATGGGATCGCTCTGACACCGGAAGGAGAGAAGCTGTATTCCCATGTTTCCGCTGCATTTGAGCATATTTCCTATGGGGAACAGGAGATCGCAAGGGATAAAAGCCTGCAGTCTGGTATTGTCACCATCGCAGCCAGTGAGATCGCTCTTCACTGTATCCTGCTTCCGGATCTTAAGAAATTCCGCAGTGCTTATCCGGGCATCCATATCCGTATCCAGACCCATTCAACTCCCAGAGTCATTGATGTTTTAAAAAAGGGACTGGCGGATCTGGCAATCGTGACAGATCCCTTTGAACTGCCTTCCGGCTTATCTTCCCGTATTCTGCGAAATATCCAGGAAGTTCCTGTGTGCAGCGGGGTATTTTCTCTTTCTACAGGAACCTCTTTAACAGCGGAGCAGCTAAAGCGTTATCCCATAATTGGTCTGGGAGAAAAAACAAGTTCGTTTGCTTTTTATTCTGATTATTTTAACAAACGTGGGGAAACATTTTCACCGGAAATAGAAGTAGCTACTTCAGAGCAGATCCTTCCAATGGTCCGTTCTGACCTTGGGATCGGCTTTGTACCTACTGATTTTTTAGAAAAAGAAAATATGGAAAATCTCATTATATTAAATATGGAACCGCCCATTCCAAAGAGAAATCTTTGTATGGTAAAGCGGAAAAATGTGTCTTTAAGTATTGCTGCTTCGGAGCTGGAGCAGATGATACAGAAAAGTGTAAAATAAAAGAGGATGCCTTTTCAGACATCCTCTTTGCTGTATCAATTTGATATATGCGCTTTTTATATAATCCTTATTTCTCAATGCCCTCAGCAGCAATCATCTTATCAGTCAGTGTACCGTCATAGATAACGGTCACTTTGTCGCCAACATTGATACCGTCAAACATTCCTTCTGTTCCTACGAAGGAGAAGTATGTGTTGTCCGGGTCTGCTGTATCCAGAACGATATGATCGGATTCTACTTCTGCAGCTGTACCGGTAAGAGTCTTTTTCTGTGCTTCCTCGGAATCCATAGCATCTTCTGTGACGATACGGGTAGCAACGGCAGGATCATCTGGATCCTCTAAGTCGCCGTAGTAAGTTACTTCTGCTGTAACGCCTGCTTTGATGCCGTCTTTGGTCACTTTCTGGGCAATAATGGCATTCAGTGTATAGGTTCCTTCGTCATTTTTTAAGGTAATGGTCTTATCATCGGCACTTTCAATGGTTCCTTCAACTACCAGATCTTCTTCATCTGCCTCTTCTTCTCTTGCAACTTCGGCTGCGGAAGTCATAACTTCTACAGAGGTTGCCTTTGTTACATCGTCAGACAGTTCGCCTGCGTAGCCTACATTTACTTCATCGCCTTCGCCTACTGCATCTGCGTCTATCAGCTTTGCATCGGTGATATCAAATTTTGCAGTTTTGCCTTCGTCATCTGATACAGTGATCACTTTGTCCTCTACCAGGCTGACAAAACCATAGTAATATTCTTCCTCTACTTCCTCATCAGAAGAAGCATCTGCAGTACTTTCTGCTGCCTGTACGGTTGTAGTTTCTGTATCCGCTTTTTTAGAAGAGCAAGCGGTCAGCCCCAGTGCAACTGCTAAAAAAGCAACTGCCAGATATTGTTTTTTCATAGTGATTCTCCTCTCTTTGCCGCGGGTATTTCCGGTGATGTCTGTTTTTTGCGGCACGATACATCTTACTACGAAAGCTGTGTTTTTACTATGATTTTTTTATGAATTTTTCCTTAAAGTTTTCCCTTTAAAAATGATCTTTTTCTTCTTTCTGGCGCCGTTTTGTGATAAGCAGAAGGATGGTACCAACGAGGATACCAAGGACGCCGATGGCTATGGTGATCACAAAACCGGTGCGGATCAGGTACCAGAATGGTCCCTGGTTTGGCGCAGAATCCGGCAGCTGCGCAAGTGTCTGAGGCACAAGTTCCACAGCGGATCCTGCTTCTGTTTCTTCCGGTTGATATGTAATATGAAGCTCATAATAGTCTGGTTCTTTCTTAATTGTTTCTCCTTTATATACAACTTCCACATCTTTTAAAAGCCGTTCCCCTAAGGCAATGGCATTGCGGCAGAGCTGGCCCTCTTCGTCTGTAAATGGTTCTCCGTTCCATACCATGGAAGTGATGTGGTAGGCCTGGGAGGACAGTCCAAGATCATTAAGAATCAGTTCTCCTTCCCCGGCTGCTGCTTCAAGAAGGTTATTGTTATCTGCTGAAATAATGATATCCCCCAGCTGATATTCTTCTGCTCCATAAGAATAGAAGGTAACGGGCAGACAGAGATCGTCTTTCCACTGTTCATTTATGGTCGTTATTTCTGATTTGCGCAGTGTACTGGATAATTCCAACTGCTGAGGCTGCATTTCGGCATAAATCGTCTCGGGGATCTCTTCCCCGTCTTCTAAACCCAGATAACGCACCTGTTTCTCTACAGGGATCTTTTTTTCTTCCCCCATCTTTTCTTCCAATTCCCAGTTTAGCAGTTCATAGCTGTTTCCATTTTCATCTTCATAAATGGTTTCCGGCTCCTTAAAAGCTGCAGCTTCTTCTTTCGTCAGTTCTTTTGATAAGGTAATGTTTTCGTTTTTCATACCTGTTCTCCTTTGTGATGATCGTGATAAAAATGCGATCGTGATCTGTTTTTTGTTCCATTTTCAGTTGTCAAGGTACGAAATAAAATTGAGATAGGATTTGGGATTTTTGAAAATTTTTGGAAATTATTGAAATTACCGAAATTACTAAAAATATTGAAAAATTCATGAAGCCTGTTGCAGGCTGTAGAAGTA
>CAVIPV010000016.1:0-28150 GCA_963644495.1 Prevotella sp.
TCTTTATAGACTGTTGGCTCCATGATCATGCCCGCCAGACAGTCTCCTAAAGGGGTTCCGTACATTTTTTCAATGGAACTGCAGACAATGGTATCACAGTCCAGATAAAGCGCCTTATCCACAGTCTCCGGCAGTACCTCAGGGGCAAAAAGCCGCCCCATGGCGCTGATGTCAAAGCCTCTTGTATCTATTTTATAAGGAAACCTTTCTTTCAGATCCCCTAATTCCACTGCATAAAGCTGACGGCCAAAGCCAGCTGCCAGAGTTTTCAGCCGTTCTTTAAACTCTTCGCACATCTGGGCTGAAAGCACGTAAATATCCATTTTTTCTACATGGCGGTTGTTGTCCAGCAGAGAACACAAAGACGCCGCCAGATGCCCGGCATAGCCGTCATTGGAAGCATATATAATATTGACTGTCTGTTCTTTCCCTTTTATAGCCTCTTTCATAATACCTTCCATTTCTTACATTCCATGGTCATTTTATTTACGATTGTTGCTGCTCATGCGTTGCATGACCAGCAACGGAATTTGCCGTGGCTTCGCGTTTAAATACGGCAAATTCCCGCGACCACGACCTTAATTGTACGGCACTTTCGGTTCCAAAAGTGCCTACCCCGTGTACACGATTTTACAATATAGGCCTAAAAATGTAAATCCTATATGGCGTTTTTCCCCTGATTATGATAAATTAGTAGAAGTATGGTTATTGTTCTCATTTTATAAAGACAATCATATGAAAACAATAACATGTAACCAACCGTAGGAGGTTTTTATTATGCGTAAAACTTTTAAACATCTGGCAATGGCCGCTCTTGCCTCTGCTCTCATTGCAGGTCAGGCTACCACTGCTTTTGCATTCAAGAATGATTCAAGCAATGGTCCCGGCTCCGGAAAATCTGCTGAAGTGTCATTACAGGCACCTGGCGATACTAGCGACAATACACAGACTACTACCACCGTTGTGGAAGATCCTTCCCAGACAACTGACAACTCTCAGTCTGAAACTTCTCAGACCACAGAAATCACTTCCGAGACTACTGCAGAGACCTCAAATACAGCAGAAACTGTTACAGAAGATACATCTGCACAAATCCCAACTAACCAGGCATTCCTGCAGGTCCAGCTCCTTCGTGCTTCCGATCAGGCATGGAGCGATCCGGTCCGTGACGATTCTGTTCTTTCTGTAGGCGATTCCGGATTTTTAAGCATGTGTATCTATGCTAATAATCTTCCAGGCGACGTCCTTTACCGTACTTACAGCAGCGCACGCGGCTGGAGCAACTGGGCTATGAACGGCGGACATACAGACTGGGCAGAAGGCAATCCAGTTGAGGCTGTACAGGTCCGTTTAAATGGTATTTTCGGCGACCGTTTTGACGTTTATTACCGTTCCAACCTTTCTGACGGAACCGAATGTGACTGGTCCAGAAACGGTGGCACCAACGGTGCTATGGCAAGCGGACGCATTATCACCGGTATGCGCTTCTCCATGTGGGGCAAAGGCACAGAAGGCGCTGCTTACAAAATGGACAATCCATTAGTATCTGCTGCTCCTGACGGCATCCAGTTCGTAAACGGCACTCCTGTATTCAGCAATGGTACCGGCGACAACTTTACCGGCTGGGTATGGAATGACAGAGACCGCTATTACGTAGTAGACAATGCCATTGTAACCGGATGGCAGTACATAGACGGATACAAGTATTACTTTGAAGGCGACGGCAAGCTGGTAACTGACTTAGAGCCTTACTTAAATTCCCAGGGACCGTTCAAGATTAAGATCAACAAACAGATGAACTGCCTGACCATTTATATCCAGGATGGGGACAACGGATACATTATCCCATACAAGTCCTTCCTGTGCTCTACCGGTGATGACACTCCATTAGGTGAACATAAGACTCCTGAGAAATATCGTTGGAGACTGATGAATACTGATGAGTACTGCCAGTACCTTACCCGTCTGGATGCAGGTATCCCGATCCTGATGCACTCTGTTATTTACGAGAAAGCAGATCCGTATACCTTAAAGGCATTTACCTACAACTATTTAGGCGCTACCAAGTCCCACGGATGCATCCGTCTGACTACGGCAGATTCCCGTTGGATCTACGAGCACTGCGCCATCGGAACTTCCGTAACCGTATACGAATCCCCGATCCCAGGCCCATTTGACCGCCCGGCCCTCAAGACCATGATCCCGGATACACAGACCTATGATCCTACCGATGCAAACGTACCGGAGAATGGATTGCAGTAAGATTGTCAAAAGCTGCAAGCAGCCTTTTCAGGCCGCCTGCAGCTTCTCTTTTTTTACAATTAACCGTTTCTCTTTTATTGTATATCCAGATATTCTTTCCTGGTTGGCGGCGGATATGCCTGATCAATGGCTTTATAATCTGCTTCTGTCAGCTGGATCTGGTCTGCCTGAGCATTCATCAATGTATGCTCTGCCCGGCCGCTTCTTGGAATAGCAATGGTATGGCCGTCCCGGATATTCCATGCAAGCATGATCTGCTCTACGGTTGCATTATACTTTTTGGCGATCTCTTTTAAAACCGGGTTGTTTAAAATTCCCCTTTTTAAGGTTCCCGCCTGTGCCAGCGGACAATAGGACATTAATGCCACGTCATGCTTTCTCATCCACGGCAGAAGACTGTATTCAATGCCTCTGGAGCCGGTATGATAAAGGACCTGGTTTACCAGGCAGTTTCGGCCTTCCGGAATCATCCACAGTTCTTCCATATCATCAATATCAAAGTTGGAAACGCCCCACTCCCGGATCTTTCCTGCTTTTTTTACACGCTCCAGCTCTGCTACAGTTTCCTCCAGAGGATAGTTTCCTCTCCAGTGATACAGATAAAGATTCAGATATTCCACACCCATCCGTTTCATGGAGTCATCTAACGCCCGCTCCAGACGGTGCTTTCCCGCATTGCTTGGCAAAACTTTTGACACCAGAAAAAGATCATCCCGTTTTCTATCAGAAATGACCTCTTTTATAAGACTTTCCGCTTTTCCATTTCCATACATCTCCGCTGTATCGATCAGCGTCATGCCTGCCGCAATACCCGCACGCAGACTTTCCAGTTCCCGCTCTCTGGCGGACTTATTCTCTCCAAGGAACCAGGTTCCAAGCCCTAAGGCCGGAACCTGCACTCCATTTCTTAATGTAACTGTATGTTTCATATCAGATCAAACCTGCTTTTTCCATTTCTTTCTTCATCTTGTCATAAGACGCACCTTCCGGTGTTGGAAGATTTGGTAAATATGGCTTTCCGGCTGCCAGTCCACGCATGATCGCCATATCCTTGGCTGCTACCGGGAAGCTGGCTCCGTCCATAGCCAGACGCACCGGATTTAACTTATACTGGGCTTCCAGGGAACCTTTCATGTCTCCGGCTGCGTATTTATTGTAGATATCTACGATCAGCTCCGGCATAAAGTTTCCGGCTGTACACACGCCGCCAACAGCACCAATGCATAAGCTGGCATATAACAGTGTGTCCTTTCCGCCGAATACCTTAAAGCCTACATCTGCATTTCTGCGGATAAATTCCTCTGTCTGGGTGATATCACCGGATGTATCCTTCATTCCTACGATATTTTTTACCTCATGGGCCAGTTTTTCCACCAGATCTGCACTTAAGGTATAACCAACTCTTCCGGGGTTATTATACAACAGAACCGGCGTATTGGGAACCGCCTCTGCAATTGTTTTAAAGTGCAGGAACAGTTCATTAAAATTGGGTTTTAAGAACATTGGCTGTAAAATAGAGATGCCTGCTGCGCCGTTTGCCACTGCCATTTTTGCAAGGCGGACGCACTTCTTTGTGTTAATAGCACCGATACCAAAGTAAACCGGAACTCTTCCGGCCGCCTGGTCTACCATGATCTTAAATCCCCGCTCCATTTCCTCTTCTTCAATCTGGTAAAACTCGCCGTTGGAGCCAAAAGCAAGGATACCGTGAAGGCCGCCATTAATAACATAGTCTACCTGCGCACGCATGGCTGCTTCGTCGATTTTCTCCTCTTCATCAATGACTGTAATAATAGGAACAATAACGCCCTTGATAAAATCTGTATTCATAGCTTTTCCCTTTCAGATCTGACTTATGATCGTGTTTCCTGCTACTTATTTCTCTTTTACAATGGAAACACCGGTCATTCTCTCATAATAACGGATGATGTCATCATGATCGCAGCTGCCTTCGTCGTGGTTCTTTAATTCCTGCATTACTTCCATCATATGTGCAGTCATTGGAACCGGCATGTTAATGGCGTGGGAAGCGTTTAATGCATTGTTTAAGTCCTTGATGTGCAGGTCAATCCTAAATCCAGGCTTATAATTTCCTGCTAACATCATTGGAACCTTTGCGTCCATAACCGTAGAACCTGCAAGACCGCCGCGGATCGCCTGATATACCAGCTCCGGATCGGTTCCCATTTTCTTTGCAAAGGTCATGGCCTCTGCGCAGATGCCGATATTGGCTGCTACTACCATCTGGTTAGCCAGTTTTGCTACGTTTCCGGAGCCGATCTCGCCTACGTATACTACAGAGCTTCCCATTGCCTTTAAAAGATCTGTAAATCTGTCAAATACCTCTTTCTTACCGCCGCACATGATAGATAAGGTTCCGTCGATCGCCTTTGGCTCTCCGCCGGATACAGGGCAGTCTAACATTTCCATACCGGTTCTTTCTTTTAATTCAGCTGCGATCTTCTTGGACTCTACCGGATCGATAGAGGACATGTCGATAACGACTGTATCCTTATCTGCGCCCTCTGCAACACCGTTTTCACCCAACAGAGCGGCTCTTACATTTGGAGAATTCGGCACCATGGTGATGACTACCTCTACGCCCTTGGCTACTTCTGCGTTATTTGCACCTGCTGTAGCACCTGCTGCTACCAGTTCCTCTACTGCCTCTTTTTTAAAGTCATTGACGCAAACCTGATGACCTGCCTTTAAAAGGTTCTTTGCCATTGGCTTTCCCATGATACCTAATCCGATAAATCCTACTTTCATTTCTGTTTCCTCCTGTCATTTGAATTTTGAATTTCAATGTACCTGATCATCTATCCTTACCTCTGCTTATGCCGGGGGAAGTTTTAATATTTAACGCATAATATATTTTTCCACTACATCCCAGTTCAGCTCCACTCCCAGTCCCGGCTTATCTGTTACAAGATAATTCATGCGGTCGTCTGTTTCGATCGGGGCTTTCAATAATTCTGTACGCAGCGGATTTTCATTTTCCTCTGCCTCAATAAACGGTATATTGGCCAGTGACGCTGCAAACTGGATATTGGCAGCTGTCATGACCGCTGAGAAGAAGGAATGCGGTGTATACAATTTGTCAAAAACCTGAGCAGTGGATGCGATCTTGCGGCAGCCGGTAAATCCGCCGGCCCAGCCAAGAGACGCCTGTACTACATCCATGGTGTCTGTGGCGATCATCTCACCAAATCTTGCAACACCCTGTTCTGACTCAATTCCGGCTATCCGGATGCCTCCCATTTCCCTTGTAAGACGTCTGTAGCCTGCAAGGTCATCGGAACGGATGGGCTCTTCTACCATGAAAATGTCATTTTTCTCAAAAAACGTTTTAGAACGAAGTACGTCATCCACATCCCAGGTGCAGTTCATGTCCACCATTAAGGTCTTATCCGGTCCAATGGTCCGTCTTACCAGCTCGATCCGGGCTTTATCTTCCTCATCGGTAATGTAGAAATCCCCGTTTTTCATATACCGGAGACGCATTTTATAGTTGTTTGCAGTTCTGCCGATTTTCATTTTAAAAGCTGTAAAACCACGGTCCAGATAACCTTCTATCTCCTTTTGCAGATCCTCTAAGGTCTTTCCCTTTGCATAAAATCCGGCACTTGCATATCCCTGTACTTTATCGCTTACCTGTCCCAACAGCTTGCATACCGGAAGGTTTGCCGTCTTTCCAAGGAGATCCCAGAGAGCCACATCAATGCCGCTGATGGCTCCCATGACCATTCCCTGACGGCCGTTTGCCCAGTTGTTCCACAGCATCTTCTGATGGAGAAATTCGATCTTTGTGGGATCTTCTTCCAAAAGTAATGGTTTTAATTGTTTTTCTACTATAAATTCCATGGCATCCATGGAACTTCCAAAAGTGGCTGCTTCTCCAATGCCTGTAAGTTCTGTATCCGTTTCAATGAATATAAGAAAGGCACCTCTGGCGCCGCAGCTTCCGCAGCCGTCGGCGATCCAGTCTTTATATGGGTACTGCAGCTTTATGGTCTTAATATCCGTGATCTTCATAAAACTCCCCTTTCCGTGATCTTAATTTCCATTATTTTCCAAATAAGTTTACAAACAGCAGTGAAAGCTGCGGTACATAGGTGATAACCAGAATACCTGCAACCAGCGCCAGAAAGTAACGCACCAGGTATTTAAACATTCCCTCGATCTTTACTTTTGCAGTGTCACATACAACATACAGGTTTACACCAACCGGCGGTGTCATCATGCCGATGGCCAGGTTGGACATCATGATGATACCGAAATGTACCAGGTCGATGCCCAGAGTCTTTGCTACAGGAGCTAAAAGTGGCGCCAGGATGACCATTGCAGCACCTGCCTCGCAGAACATACCAATAATGAGAAGAAGCAGATTGACTAACAGTAAGAATACGTACTTACTTGCAGAAATTCCTAAGAATCCCTGTGCAACTGCCTGCGGGATCTGGAGCTTTGTTAAGATCCAGCCGAAAATGGTGGATGCGGACATGATCAGCATGACCGTTGACATGGTAATGGCAGACTCTGTAAGGATCTTTGGAATATCGGAAAATTTGATCTCTTTGTATACAAACAGTCCAACGATCAGTCCGTAGAATACTGCGATCACAGCTGCCTCTGTAGGAGTAAATAAACCACTGTAAATACCCCCAAGGATGATCACCGGCATCAGCAGTGCCAGAATGGCATCCTTAAATGCCTGAATTTTTTCTTCCGCAGTAGCTTTTTTGCTTGGCTCAAATCCCTGTTTCTTACACATAAAATGGGCAACCACACACAAAACAAGGCAGATAAAAATTCCCGGAAGAAAACCAGCCATAAACAGGTTGCTGATAGAAGTTCCGGTAGCAACGCCGTACTGAATCAGACCTATACTCGGAGGAATGATAACACCCAATTCTGCTGAAGATGCTACAGTCGCACCGGCAAAATTCTTATCATATTTGTGCTTTAACATTTCCGGAATAATGATAGTGCCTACTGCTGCTGCCGTTGCCGCACTGGAACCGGAGATCGCTGCAAAAAAGGCACAGGTGATAATGGCTACCATAGCAAGGCCGCCGGAAATGTGACCGAACAGACTGTTGCATAGGTTGACCAGGCGCTTGGAGATGCCGCCGGAGCTCATTAGGTTACCCGCTAATACAAAGAATGGGATCGCCAACAGTGTAAAACTTCCGCTTCCTGAAAACATACGCTGGATCACAATAGCATTGTGGATATCGTTAGTTGAAAGGATCGCTATAACAGAAGAACCACATAAAACAAAGGCAATGGGCACACCTGCAACAAGGAGCAGGGCTAAACTGATAAATAATACGGCGGTCATGCGTTTTCATCTCCTTTCCACAGATAAATGGTCGTAAAAATCTGGTTGATCAGCATAAATACGGAACCTACCGGAATTGCTGCATACATAAGGCCCATAGGCTGTTTTAAAACGGCTGTAGTTTGACCCCAGACACGATGTGCAGCCCAGAAGCCTACGCTGATGAGAAATACAAGTATCACACAGACAACCAAGTTTAAAATAGTCTGTAAGATCTTCTGGTTTTTCCCGCTGAAACTGCTCTTTAAAAACTCCAGACCTACCATAGAACCTTTCCTGATACACATAGCGGAACCAAGGAAAGTGCTCCAGATCAGCAGATATTTGGAAAGCTCTTCACTCCAGGGAATGGACATATGTATGATTCTGAAAATGACCTGTGCAAAAACTACTACAGACATAACGCTTAACATAATAACCACGATCAGCTGAAGGATCTTATTTACGATTTTATCCAGTTGATATACCAGTTTCATTTTTATTCCTCCTTCGCTTTCTCGATCTTATTTAACAGGTCGCCATACTGGGCGCTGTATTTCTCGTATACCGGTGAAATGGCCTTTCTGAACTCTGACTTGTCTACGGTATTTACTTCCATTCCTGTATCTTTTAACTTCTGCAAGGTCTCGTCCAACTGTTCTCCGGCAACTTTCCGTTCATATTTCACCATTTCGTACAGTTCTTCTTTTACAATGGCTGCGTCCTCGTCATTTAACTTCTTCCACATCAGGTCGCTGACCATAACCGGACATACGGGGTAAAAATGCTCTGTTAATGATAAGTATTTCTGTACCTCATAAAATCTGGAATTATAAATGGTAAACAGTGGATTTTCCTGTCCGTCTACTGCCTTGGTCTGCAGCGCTGTAAACAGTTCCCCGAAACTCATGGACACTGCATCAATCCCCAGTTCTCCAAGGGAGTCAACACAGACAGAACTTTCCAGTGTTCTCATTCGGATGCCCTTTGCATCTTCCGGATGAACGATGGGTCTGCTGGAATTAGTCATGCTTCTGAACCCAAGATCAAAGGTTCCGTAGGTTTCAATTCCCTGTTTTTCCAGTCCCTTAAAAATTTCCTGTCCTGTTTCTCCGTCCAATACCTTAAAGGCTTCTTCTCTGGAGTCAAACAGATATGGGAAGTTAAACACGTCCATATCCGGGTCAAATCCGCTTAAGGTTGCCGCAACTGCAACTGTGATGTCAATGGTTCCAAGCTGAAGCCCTTCTGTCATCTCACGCTCATCTCCCAAGTTTCCATTTGGCTGGATATCAACAATGACTCTGTGGTTTGTCTTTTCTTCTACCTCGTTTTTAAACTCCAGCGCAGCAATATGATAAGGATGACCTTCCGCCTGACCGTGTCCAAATGTAAGGTGGACCGGCTGCGCCTCACTTTCCTTTGTATTTTCCATACCGCTGCACCCTGAAAGCGCCATTGCAGTCATGGCTGCCGCCGCAAACACAGAAACGGCCTTCTTCCATTTCATTCCCATTACGAAACTCCCTTCTACCTGCATCATCTGATGCATATTACACATCTTATACAAAACAGCTACTAATTCTTTGCCAACATGTCGGTTCTTTGTTATAATTAAATAATAGCAGCAACTTGTTAATAAGAAAACGTATTCATCTTGTATGCAAGATGAATGTAAGTGATATACAAAACGAGCAAAAAACTCATATAAAGGGGGATCAATTGACATGAAGAAAACAGACACAAACTTAAAACAGATCGCTTATGAAACCATAAAATCAAAAATCATCCACTGCGAATACAAGCCAAATGACATTTTAAGTGAAATGATGTTAATGGAAGAAATCGACGCAAGCCGCACGCCCATCCGTGAAGCCTTAAATATGCTGGCCCAGGAGCAGTTAGTCCAGATCATCCCAAAGAAAGGAATCATGGTTCTTCCGCTGACCATGAAAGAAATCGCCATGACCTTTGAAGCCAGACTGCTCATGGAACCATACATTATTGAAAATTACAGCAAATATATTGATATGGATAAACTTCTTGATCTGGAAGAACAGACAAATAAGATCTTAAGCAGTGATATCTTAGAGCAGAAAGACACCGTTATCTTCTGCAATATTGACGATGCCTTACACCGCACCATTGCCGACGCCTGTAAAAACAAATACTTGAACATGAACCTGGCCCAGATCTACGACCAGAATATCCGCATCCGCATTCTGGGCGAGCAAAACATCTGGGAACGCCACAAGGTAGCCGCCATGGAACACTTAGAACTGATCAACTACATCAAAAACCATGACCTGCCAAGCGCAGTGGCTTCTATACGGGTGCATCTGATCCATTCTAAGGAGGCAGCGGTAGCTTCGTTTTTAAATTGAGCCAAGATAAGAGAACGACCGGAGATACTGCCTGTTAATTTTCTCTTTTCAAATACTCCGTATAGGGCACATCCGGATTCATGATCAGTCCGCCATGCATGGTCGGCGCCTTGGCCGGTTTCATATAATCACCATATTCAGCGGTAAGTCGGCCGTCATAGCCTACAGGAACAGGTATCTTGCGGTTTTCAAATGGCATGTAGACAGCTTCTTTAAACCACTCCCTCTTCCAGGTATTTTTCTCCGGATAGCGGATAAATACAGTATCACAGACGTATTCTGTATCTTTGCCTTTAAAACGGGTACACAGTTTTTCATATCCTTTATACGCTTTTCGCATAGGAACATGAAGAATGTTCCCAATGCCATGAAGTACCTTTCCGAAAACCGTTGCATTTTCATAATAATCAAACCGGTACCATGTATAAAGCACGGTCCAGTAAATTTCAATCTTCTTTGCCCAGCTTTTTCTGGCTTTTTCCGTCTTTGGCATACCGTCTAAAGGGAAAATGTCAATGAAAATGCCGCAGTTATAACCTGCTTTTTTATCTTCTTCATTGCAGCCACAGGTCTTACTGTTGCGGATCTGGGCATGGCCGCGAAGATAGTTTTTTTCTGTATACACAGTCTGGAGCACCAGATCTTCCTTCAGCCAGTCCGGCGCGATCTGCACAAATTTATCATAATCTTCCCGCAGCATCACCAGATCAATATCGTCATCCCAGGGAATATATCCTTCATGGCGGACAGCACCGATCAAGGTTCCGCTATCCGCAAAATATTTAAGCCCATTGGCTTTGCAGATGCGCTCCACCTCATCTAACATTTCCAGCTGTACTGCCCACACACGTTTCGTTTTTTCATCTATCGTGTATCCGCAGCGTATTTCTTCTTTATAAAATTCCGGCTTTTCTCTCAGCATGTCCTCTGATCCTTCCAAACTGTTTTTGCCTAACACAAGCTTTCTTTAATAATAAGTATTTTGACCTCTGATACCGAATTGCCAGGTACTTTGCACTCTCGCAATTCTATGGCTGTCCCGTCAGCCGCCTGTATATGATCCCCAGATACCGGTACAGGAACCCATCACGCATAACCAGAAGCACCAGGAAATACACCACGGCCCCGGCTCCAATCTGCACAAAAGTAGTAATAGGTCCAAGTCCCCGGACCTGTTCCAAAAACTGGCCCGTCCATACCACAGCTCCTAACATAACTACAGCTGCCGCAAGCCGTTTCCAACCATAACGAACCAGCATCTTCGGTTTTATAAAATCTCTTCCCAGCCACAAATAAAGGGAAGTAATAAAACACTCTGCGACTACAGAAGCTGCAGCAGCCCCGGAAGCTTGAAAATGAGGGATCAGTAGGAAATTTAAGCAGGCATTGACTACAGCTCCTGCTACGATCACTTTTCCGCTCTGGGCCCTTTTACCGCCTGGCGTTAAGATCTGGCTGCCAATACAATCGCTTAAGCCTACAACCAGTACCAACGGGCTGCACACATACATTAAAAATGTCACCGGCAAATATCCATTTCCTAAAAACCAGGGAATAAACTGGGCTGCGATCCCCGCCAGCCCCAACATAATAGGCAATGCCATTAAAAGCACAAAATCCAGGGAGTCCCGGATACGTTCATGGACTTCCTCCAGCCGCCCATTTCCAAATAAATAAGACATCCGGGCGGACATGACCGCATTAAAAGACATGATCAGTATCTTTGCCATGTTCACAAAACCGGTAGCATACTCATAATATCCGTTCTGGGACTTATTTTCCCCGGAAAACCAGCCAAGCATGGTCTTATCCAGAATGGTGTACACAGAAGTTGCAATGGTAGGGATAAAATACACCAGTGTTTCTTTTAAATGCCGCAGCGGGCGAAGTTCCCCTAAAACCGGCATTTCCACCTGTCCCTTTAAATACCCCCACATGGAGATATTTCCCAGAAGCCCTGTAGCTGCCGTCAGAGCCACATACAGCAGCAGATCCTCTTTTTTGCGGATAAATAAAAACAGCATGGCAATGCCCACAAGCTTTACTGCCGTATTTCGCAAAACGATCAGTGAATACTGCTCCAGACCGCCAAAAAACCAGGAAATATCAAAAGCAACTGCCAGCAATGTCATCGTCAGCACCACATAATACAGCCGATATTCCCTTGCAAAACCAATCACAAACAACCAGATAATAAGGCATGCCGCCGTGGTTGTCATACAAAGCATTTCTATCTCCCAGAAAAGCCGGCTGCGCATCCTTATATCATCTCTGTGCCTTGCGATCTCCCTCTGCCCATAAGAAGCTGTTCCCAGTGCCGCCAGTATGGCAAAATACTGGACCACAGAATTGGTATAGCTCTGTACTCCCGTTCCATCTGCCCCCAGAACACGGGAAATATAAGGGGTCGTAATAAAGGGGGTGATCAGTGTCATCACCTGGTAAATTAAGTTGTATATATAGTTTTTCCGAACACTGGGTGCTTTTGCCATAAGATCTTCTCTGTACTCCATTTACATCTATGTTCTCTGGGAATCTTTTTTGTCTCTTGGCTCATTATACCCATGGAAACCTTTTTAAGCAAGGTATTTATCAGCTCCATTCTCTCAAACCCCATTGACAAATCGCCCTTTTTGTGCCTATTCTATACTTATAATGTAACCATAATAAATACAGATCTGCAAATGATCACGAGGGGGAATATACTATGAAAAAGCCATTGGCTATTCTCATCGCTACATTCAGTCTTACTTTCGGTCTTACACCTGCATTCACTGGAATATCCGGCAACCTGGTGATAGAGGCTGAAGCCCATCAGGGACGTACCGATAAATACGGCGGCCACCATGATTATAAAAATAAAAGCGGTCTTGGAAGCTACCACTATCATTGCGGCAACCATCCTGCCCATCTGCATCCTAATGGAGTCTGCCCTTATGCAGGCGGTTCCACTAATGATACCTCCAGCTCCTCTGGTGGTTCTTCCTCAGGCGATCAGTCTTACGCTGGAAACCAGACCTCCCCAGAAACTGCCGCAACCCAGGTTTCTACCGGCTGGCAGCAGGATGATCATGGCTGGTGGTACCGCCTCTCCGCAGATACCTACTATGCTGACGGCGTAGCCACCATTGACGGTTCCACTTATCTGTTTAACAGTGACGGCTATATGCTCACAGGCTGGCAGCAGTTAAACGGAAACTGGTACTATTTTAACGCAAGCGGTGCCATGGTAACCGGCGGTCAGACTATCGATGGCAAATATTATTACTTTGACTCTGACGGCATACTGGATGAGACCTACCACGAAGCTGTAGATGAACCAGGCGATGAAACAGATAACACATCCGAAGATGACACCGACTATAATTATGACTACGATTATGATTATGACTATGATTACGATTTAGAAGAATATTAACAGACAAAACACAGGCTGTCGCAGGAATATCATAAACAGATGATCCTGCGGCAGTTTTTTTTGACTTTCCCAGGTTAATTGCGTATACTATAAGGCAATGGTATTTATTTTTCATGCCACTAACTAATACACAAAAGGAGCTTATCGTGAAATTCGCAGTTACCATTGTTACCTACAACCGGCTGGAATTATTAAAAGAATGCGTACAGCAGGTTCTGTCCCAGACCGTTCCATTTTCCTATATCTGTATTATAGACAACCATAGTACAGACGGCACTTCAGAATATTTGGACCAGCTGATGGCTGGAACTGAAACCGTTTCCCTAAATGAAGAGAAAACGGAATTTCACATTCTCCACCTTCCGGAAAATATAGGCGGAGCAGGCGGCTTTGCAAAGGGACTGGAAGATCTTGGGAAAACGGACTGCGACTGGATCCTGATCATTGACGATGATGCCATGATCGCAAACGATTATATAGAGCAGCTTCAGAAAGCCATTTTAAAGACAAATTATCTGGCATATTCCGGCACTGTAACTACCGCCGGAGCCATTGATACCACACACAGACGTTTCATCCAGTGTCCAAGACTGATGCTTTATAAACCGATACCGGAAGAAGAATATTCCAAAGCATCTTTTGAATACGACATCAGCACCTTCTGCGGCCTGTTAGTAAGCGCACCCATGGTGCGAAAGATCGGCCTTCCAAAGACAGAATATTTCATCTGGTTCGATGATACAGAATACTGCATGCGGTTCCATGACCAGTCACGGATCTTAAATGTGACCACAGCCGTTTTAAACCACAAAACAGCACCTGCAGGTTCTGCTCCCGTCATCAGTTGGAAAAATTACTATGGTTTCCGCAATGCCATTGACATAGGAAAAACTTATTCCAAAAATCCACATCTGTATATGATATACATCTGGCTGAACCATAAAGCCCACATTTTCCTGGATACTATTGGACTTCTTCTTGGAAACCAGAAAGAAATGCGCCGCTACCGCATTAAAGTTTACAAAGATGTACTGAAAAACCGCCATAAAGCACCAGACGGATTATCCCCGGATTATCTGCCTGGAAGCGGATATAAATAGATCTGCCTGCCACAGATATTAAAAGATAACAATTATAAGGAGAAAACTCATGCAAGCAATCATCCTGGCTGCCGGAATGGGAAAACGTTTAAAGCAGCTGACACAGAATAATACAAAATGTATGGTAAAGGTAAACGGCGTTCCCCTGATCAACCGCACCTTAAGCCAGTTGGAACAGCATAACCTGTCCCGGATCGTTATTGTAACCGGTTACGAAGGTAAAAAGCTTCGGGAACATATTGAAAGTCTGCATATTAAAACTCCCGTTGTCTTTATTGACAACCCGGTCTATGACCGCACCAACAATATTTACTCTCTTTCTCTTGCAAAGGACTATCTGTTAAAAGAAGACACCCTTCTTTTAGAGTCCGATATCATCTTTGAAGACTCTGTATTAAACAGTCTTACTGATGATCCAAGAGACAGCCTGGCACTGGCTGCAAAATATGAGTCCTGGATGGACGGAACCTGTCTGGTGCTGTCTGATCAGGATGATATCGAAGCCATGATCCCAGGCAAAAAATTCCGTTTTTCCGATACCGAACATTATTATAAAACTGTAAACTTGTATAAATTCAGCAAGGAATTTTCCAGGACCCACTACGTTCCATTCCTGGAAGCTTATACCAAGGCCCTTGGCAACAACGAATACTATGAGCAGGTATTAAAAGTGCTGGTATCCTTAGACGATCCAGGCATCAAGGCAAAACGCCTGGATGAGAACCAGCGTTGGTATGAGATCGACGATATCCAGGATCTGAACATTGCCGAATCCATTTTCGCACCAGAAAAAGAGCGCACCCACCTGATCCAGAAGCGCTTCGGCGGCTACTGGCGTTATCCAAAAATGCTGGATTTCTGCTATCTGGTAAACAGCTACTATCCGCCACAGAAGATGATGGATGAGATCAAACATAATTTTGACGTCCTTGCACGACAGTATCCTTCAGGAATGGCTGTAAACTCTCTCCTGGCAGCCAGAAACTTCTCCCTGCGTCAGGACCAGATTGTAGTGGGAAACGGCGCCGCGGAGCTGATCAAAGCCCTTATGGAGCATGTAAAGGGCAATCTGGGCGTGATCCGTCCTGCTTTTGAGGAATATGCCAACCGCTGTGACAAAGAAAAGGTCATTGCATTTGTGCCTGAAAGCGAAGATTTTTCTTATAATGAAAACGATGTAATAAATTTCTTTGAAGGTAAAGACCTGGACTGCCTGGTACTGGTCAATCCAGACAATCCAACAGGCAATTATATTTCCCGTGAGGGCATGTTAAAGCTGGCACGGTGGACAAAAGAAAAAGGCATCCGCTTCCTTGCAGATGAGTCCTTTGTAGACTTCTCAGAAGAAACAGAACCTACTCTTTTAGTAGAAGAACTGTTAGACGAAAATCCACACATGATCGTAGTGAAGAGCATTTCCAAATCCTACGGTATCCCAGGACTGCGCCTTGGCGTTGCAGCAGGCGGTGATACAAAGCTTATCGGTATGCTTAAAAAGAATGTGGCTATCTGGAATATTAATTCTTTCGGTGAGTTTTATATGCAGATTGAAGAAAAATACAGAAAGGACTATGCTGCTTCTTTAGATAAACTTCGCGCAGAACGTGCCCGTTTTGCCGGGAAACTCGGCAGTCTCCCGGGTCTTCGCGTCTTCCCGTCCCAGGCAAATTACCTGATGGTAGAACTGACAGCCGGAAATATCAGCGCTGCAGAAGTCACAGAACTTCTTCTAACCCGCTATAACCTTTTTATCAAAGATCTATCCTCAAAGATCAACAGAGACGGCCGCCAGTTTTTACGGATCGCTATCCGAAATGAGGCGGAAGATGATGTACTGGCAAAAGCACTGTGGGAAATTTTAAAACAATAATTGTCTGTCCGGTACACGCACCGCTACGGGCATTGATCTTATTGCGCATATCATGAACAATAAAATACGATAAAAAGGTGTCACACAGGTATAGATTGGATTCCGAACCTATATCAGGTGACACCTTTTTTTACGATAGGAGACAGAATCTCCATCACTTTTTTACTGTTTTATGCCCCAAAGGCTTCTTTTGCCTGTGCCATGGCAGAAGCAATGACTTTGTCCATGTCATAGTATTTATATTCACCTAAGCGTCCGCCAAAGATAACCTTCTCTTCTTTTTCAGCCAGCTTTGCGTATTTCTGGTACAGTGCCTGGTTCTTCTCATCATTCACTGGATAATATGGCTCCATGCCTTCTTCCCAGGTAACCGGATATTCTCTTGTGATCACAGTCTTTGGTTGGGTACCAAACTCAAAGTGCTTATGCTCGATCATACGGGTGTATGGGGTCTCACGGTCCGTATAGTTCACCACTGCCACGCCCTGGTGGTTTTCCTCATCCAGAACCTCCGACTCAAAGCGCAGGCTGCGGTATTCCAGCTTGCCAAACTGATATTTATAATAAGCATCAATAGTTCCTGTATACACGACTTTTTCCCCTAAGCTGTCATAATACTCTTTCTTCTCCAGATAATCTACGCCGGTCTCGATGTCGCAGCCTTCAAAGAGGCGGTCGATGATCACATTGTAACCGCCGATAGGGATTCCCTGGTATAAGTCGTTAAAATAGTTGTTGTCGTAGGTATAGCGCACTGGCAGTCTCTTGATGATAAAGGCCGGAAGCTCGGTGCAGTCTCTTCCCCACTGCTTTTCTGTATAGCCTTTTACCAGCTTTTCGTAGATCTCACGGCCTACCAGACTGATTGCCTGCTCTTCCAGGTTCTTCGGCTCGCCTGTGATCTCTTTTTTCTGCTCTTCAATGATCGCCTTTGCCTGATCCGGTGTGGAAATGTTCCACATTTTGCTGAAGGTATTCATATTAAAAGGCATATTGTACATTTCGCCTTTATAGTTGGCAACCGGACTGTTGGTATAACGGTTAAACTCTGCCAAGGAATTAACAAACTGCCATACCTCTTTGTTGCTTGTATGGAAAATATGAGCACCGTATTTGTGTACATGAATTCCCTCTGTCTCCTCACAGTACACATTTCCTCCAATGTGGTCTCTCTTTTCCACTACCAGGCACTTTTTTCCATTTTGCTTTGCGTACCAGGCAAAAACGCCCGAATACAGGCCGCTTCCAACTAATATATAATCGTATTTTTTCATGTTAATCTCCTTTTTATAATACCAGGGTCAAAAGGCATTTTGATCCCCTTTGATACCGAATTGCTACGTGCCTTGCACTCTCACAATTCTTTTCATATATTTGAGTATACTCCCATTCGGGTCCATCAGGCAATCAGCATTTTTCCTCTTGTGTACAGGCGTGCCGCTGCTTTTACTGTCACTTGGGAAAAATACCCAGAAAATAACTTCTGATCAGGACCAACACAGTCAGATGCACCGGATAAAACCAGTAAAATAAATACTTAAACCTCTGGTTGCCCCGTTTTCCGTTGTAGAACCAGACAGGTATTGCTGCCAGCGCTCCTGCGCCATAATTTAATCCCAGCGTTTCCAGACCGCCAAGAACTGCTGCTGCCAGGCTTCGTTCGGATCTGCTTTTGTGAAATTCATAGAAAGCCGCGATGATGATGATACCGATGTAATCATAATCACACTGTATAAGCACTGCCGCCACACAGCCTGAAGCTATTGACAATATTTTTCCTGATTCCACTGCCAGGGGTGTTTTTCCCCTGATCCCGGCCTGTTCCATTCCTGCAAGCACAGCCAGTCCGATGAGAAATTCAAAAAATACATTCTGATAGCTCAGATCAAACCAGTGGTTGCCGACAGCCAGATCAAAAGGGATCTCTGATATCAGGGCAAACAGGAACATCTGCAGGGCATAGCGTTTTCGGCTTCTTGTATGTATAAAACCTTCTACCAGAAGAAAACTGTACAGCAAAAAGGAAGGACGCCCGATCATACGCATCAGGCGCTGGAGCACATACAGCCACTGACCATTGCCAGCAGCTAAAATCCTGCGAAAGGGCGCCGCTCCGCCCTGGTAATACAGACCGTACTCCATCACTACTGCTCCAATATGGTCAATGAGCATGGTGATCGCGGCGATCCATTTAATGACTGCGCCACTTAGGCCGTAAGTTCTTTCTCTTTCCGTATCTGCAGAGACACTTCCTGCATACTCTGTTTTATTCTTCATCAAAATATTTCCTCAATACAGCCAGAAGGCCCTGATGCTCATTGTCCACAGGCGTAACCGCAGGTGCTGCGTCTCTTACTTCCTGAGGTGCGTTTGCCATAGCAAAACCGGCTCCCACTGCATTTAACATGTCCAGATCATTCTGTCCATCACCAAAAGCCATGGACTGTTCCATAGAGATGCCGCATTTTTCACATAGGATCCTCACTCCGGCCGATTTGCACACTTTTCCATTCATCACTTCCAGATACACGGGCTTGGATCTGGCTATGGAAAGCTGGGGATACAGCTCTTTTAAACGGTTTTCTGTGCGGATCACTGCCTCTGGTTCTCCCATGAACAAGAACTTGTGGATGCCGCCAGCTTCTTTAAATATCTCCCTTATGTCACCTGTTTCCGGCACCAGGTGAGTGATCCCCTGTTCCTGGATCACCCATGGATCTGCTGTATCATCCACTACCCAGTGTTCCCCGCCGTATGTGCCGCAGCTGACCTCTGAAAATTCCTTTTTTACCAGATCTTTGATCTCACAGGACAGCTCCAGATCCAGCAGACAGCTGTAAAGTTCCTCATCATCTGCTCCTAAAACCAGTCCGCCGCTGTAGCACACCATAGGTGCATGAATGCCCAGCTCGTTCCGGATCGGCCGCATTCCTTCCGGCATGCGGGCTGATACCAGAACAAAGGGAACTCCCTTTTTATCTAAATGCTGCAGTTTCTCTATGGTTTCTTTTGGAACCTGGTTTTCATTGTTTAAAAGAGTGCCGTCAATATCACTGAAAATTATTTTATATTCTCCCATGCTGTTTAACCTCTGCATTCTTAATATACCACTTCAGCCATATGCCAAACTGCTATGTCTTAGTTCTGAAACATATTTCCTGCCAGCGCCTTTATCCTCTTTGCTAAAAATGCCGCCATTACGCAAAGAAGAAAATCTTCCAAAACTGTGATCAAAAAGCAGTTGATCACCACCAGTTTCCATGAAACCGGCATGTGGATCACATAGTTGCTGATCACATAGAAGTACACCATTCCGGACACATAATAGGCCATCATCCCCCAGAATGCACTGAATAAATCCCATGCAGTGCCTGCTCCGGGGCGTAGTGCTGACAATGTTCCTGTGATCCACGCTGCGAATACAAAGCCAAGTAAAAATCCAAAAGTAGGGCGGATCAGATAAGCAGGACCGCCACCTGCTGCAAATACCGGGATGCCAGAAAGTCCCACTGTCAGATAAATGCCTACGCAGATGGCTCCCCGCCGTCCTCCAAGGATAAAACCTGCTAAAAGAACAAATAAAAACTGCATGGTAAAATGCATAGGGAACGGCTGAACCGGTATATTGACCTTAATATAAGCCCCCGCTGCGATCAGTGCTGTAAACAGTCCGATCTGGGCCATCTCCCTGGTAGACAGCGCCTGGGCGCGGGCTGCTTTTAATTGAGCCATTAATATTTTTCCTCCAATTTTTCTAATGTGTTTCTAAAACCTTAAATATGATCATAAAACAAAATCATTGTAACATTCCGCTAAAATTAAGTCAACGAAAGTGCCTGATCCGGGCGTCAAAAAGGCGCATTGCCATAAAACAACACGCCTTTTTTTATATCTCATCTCATGCCGTGATCCGGCATTTAATACTCATTGTTCATTAATAGAACAGTCTGTTTACAGCACTGAAGATACCGCGGATAGATGCTCTGGTAATGTTAGAACTGATTCCTACGCCGTAGGTTGCTTTTCCGGTAGACTGGTCTACTAAATGGATGTAGGAAGCAGCCTGTGCACCGGAGCCGGATGTAAGTGCATGCTCGGTGTAGTCTAATACCTTGATCTGAATTCCCAGTGCATCTTCTAAGCCTCTTTGTACTGCATCGATAGGTCCGTTTCCGATACCATCGAACTGCTTTTCAATACCGTGATCTGTATAAGTAACCTTAACCAGTGTTGCAAACTCTCCGTCTGCAGTTTCTGTATCGGTAACGCGGCACTTACGGAAGTGCATTGGTTCCTTGCGGTCCAGATAATCCTTCTTGAACTCTTCCATGATCTGCTCCGGAGCAACTTCACCCTGCTTCTCGGAAATAGCCTGGATCACGTCTGCAAACTCCTTGTGCATGCCCTTTGGAAGCTTGAAGCCATAGAAGGTATCCATAACAAAGGCTACGCCGCCCTTTCCAGACTGGCTGTTGATACGGACGATGGGCTCGTAAACTCTTCCGATATCGCTTGGATCGATAGGCAGATACGGAACTTCCCAGTACTGGCTGTTTCTCTCATGGAGTGCCTGCATACCTTTGTTGATAGCATCCTGGTGGGAGCCGGAGAATGCGGTAAATACCAGCTTGCCCGCATATGGATGTCTCGGCGGGATCTGCATCTTGGTGCAGCGCTCGTAAACTTCTGCGATCTCGCGTACATTTTCAATATTTAACTGAGGATCAATGCCCTGGGAGAACATGTTGTAAGCAACGGTCAGTACATCTACGTTACCAGTACGCTCACCATTTCCAAACAGAGTTCCCTCTACACGGTCAGCGCCTGCAAGAAGTGCTAATTCAGTAGCTGCAACGCCTTCACCTCTGTCGTTGTGCGGATGTACGCTTAAGATAATGCTTTCTCTGTTCTTAAAGTGTGTATTCATCCATTCGATCTGGTCTGCATATACGTTTGGAGTGTTCATCTCAACAGTAGACGGCAGGTTGATGATGATCGGATTCTCCTTAGTAGCGCCCCAGGTCTCCTGAACTGCGGTACAGATATCAAGAGCAAAATCCAGCTCTGTGCCGGTAAAGCTCTCCGGAGAGTATTCCAGACGGATCTTGGTATCACATTCTGCCGCGTATCTCTGTACCATCTTGGTACCTACGATTGCGATGTCCTTGATCTCGTCCATATCTTTGTGGAAAACAACATCTCTCTGAAGAGTAGATGTGGAATTGTAAATATGTACAATCGCTTTCTTAATGCCCTGTAATGCCTCGAAGGTTCTCTTGATCAGGTGCTCACGGCACTGTACTAATACCTGAACTTCTACATCATCCGGGATCAGCTTGCGGTCAACCAGTGTACGAAGAAAATCGTATTCGATCTGGGAAGCTGCAGGGAAACCAACCTCGATCTCCTTAAAGCCCAGCTTTACTAAAAGGTTGAACATCTCTACCTTTTCTTCTACTACCATTGGTTCTACCAGTGCCTGGTTTCCGTCACGAAGGTCAACGCTGCACCATACAGGAGCTTTCTCGATCTCCTTATTTGGCCAGGTACGCTCTGGGAAATTCACTACAGGTACTCTTTTATATCTCTTATAATTTAACATAATAACTATTTCCTCCTTGTGTTTATCTCTGTCTTTTTATGCTTCAGTTACTGCGGTCGTTTTTCCTTTTCTCAAGCCCTTTCGGGCAGTCGCTCGATCACGCCGTAACGGCAGACGATAAACAGCAGTACATTTACTGATTCAGCCCCACGTTTCATCATTCCTTTTCTTATAAGATCTACGCAGTATGAGCTTTTTATAAAAAGTGCTCCGGAGCAGCATTGTCCCCGGAACACCTGATATGCCAGCCTCATTGCTGCAAATGATAAAAAATACATGTTATAGTATAACATATACCATTTATTCTTACAAGCAATGCAATTTCATTTTATTATTCGTTCTGGTTATGGTTAATATTCCAGGTCCATGTTTCCAGGCGTATTGATCCGCCTTATAAACAATGTCCCTGGTCTTCCATTACTCCTATCACCTGATCAACATACTTTTCGCAGGTTGGCACGTCAGATGCCTCTACCATAACCCGGACAACCGGCTCTGTACCGGACTGGCGGAGTAAGATACGGCCATTGCTTCCCAGTGCTTCTGTAACTTTTTCAACTTCTGCCTGTACTTTTTCATCATCCTGGGCTGCTTTTTTGTCTTTTACTCTTACGTTCTTAAGAACCTGCGGGTAAACCTCATACTCAGATGCCAGTTTTGCCAGAGTCTGCTTTTTCTCCAGGATCACTTCCATTACCTTCAGGGAAGTAAGGATACCGTCGCCGGTAGTTGCATGCTTGCTGAAAATAATATGACCGGACTGTTCTCCGCCTAAGCAATTGCCGGTAGCAGCCATATTTTCATAAACATACTTATCGCCTACAGCGGTCTTTTCATAGGAAATACCTTCCCGATCAAAGGCTTTGTAAAGGCCGAAGTTTGACATAATGGTAGTAACAACGGTATTGTGGAACAGCATTCCCTGCTCTTTCATATATTTGCCGCAGACATACATAATACCATCGCCGTCTACTACATTTCCCTTTTCGTCTACAGCGATACAGCGGTCTGCATCTCCGTCATATGCAAAACCTACGTCACAGCCTTCGTCTACTACGAATTTCTGTAAATGTTCGATGTGGGTGGAACCGCAGTCTGTGTTGATGTTCAGGCCATTTGGCTCGTTGCTGATCACGTGGGTCTGGGCGCCTAAAGCGTCAAATACATTTTTTGCAATGGCAGAAGCACTTCCGTTTGCGCAGTCCAAAGCCACTTTCATGTTTTTGAAGGAACGGGTAGCAATGGAGATCAGGTAGCCGATATAACGGTTTCTGCCTGCTGCAAAGTCTACAGTGCGTCCGATCTTGTCTTTTTTTGCCAGCGGGATCTCGCCCATTTCGCCGTCTAAGTATTTCTCGATCTCTACGATCACGGATTCTTCCAGCTTTTCGCCCTTTTCATTGATAACCTTGATACCATTATCATAGTATGGGTTGTGGCTGGCAGAGATCATGATACCGCAGTTAAAGCCTTCTGTGCGCACTACATAAGAAACGCTTGGTGTGGTGGTTACATGAAGCAGAAATACATCTGCGCCGGAAGCGGTCAGACCTGCTACTAATGAATACTCAAACATGTAGCTGCTGCGTCTGGTATCTTTTCCGATGACGATACGGCATCTTTCATCTGGATTTTTCTGTCCATAGTACCAGCCTAAGAAACGGCCCACTTTAAAAGCATGCTCAACGGTCAGGTTTACGTTTGCTTCCCCGCGGAAACCGTCTGTTCCAAAATATTTTCCCATTTTTTACAGTCCTTCCTGTCTACACCTGTGCGCCTGACAGGTAACGCCTGGTGCAGAAGTCATTTTTATTTAAAACATGTTGTTTTTTTTCAGTTCTTCCAAATAACGGCCTAAAGCGTCCTGCCATGCTGGAAGTCTCTCAAATCCGTTTTCTGTGAGTTTTTCCTTGTTTAAGCGGCTGTTGGACGGACGTTTTGCCTTAACAGGGAATGCAGATGAATCTACTGGTGTTACCTTTACTTCGTCCATGCCAGCCTGGTGGAAGATCTCGCAGGCAAATTCATACCAGCTGCAAAGTCCTTCGTTGGTTGCATGATATCTGCCGTATTTATCTGTCTGGATCATGGCAACTAACAGCTTAGACAGATCGTAGGTATAGGTCGGGGAACCGATCTGGTCATTTACTACGCTGACAGCACCTCTCTCCTTGCCTAAACGGAGCATGGTCTTGATAAAGTTCTTTCCGTTTACGCCAAATACCCATGCAATGCGAACAATAAAGTATTTCTCCAGGTTCTGCTCTACTGCGATCTCGCCTTCGTACTTGGTCAGGCCATATACATTTAATGGCTCTCTGTGGTCATCCGGCTTCCATGGGCGCAGTCCTTCGCCGTTAAATACATAGTCGGTACTGATGTACATCATCTTAATATCTAAGGCTTTGCATACTTTGGCAATGTTTCTGGTTCCTTCTGCGTTTACCCTGCGGCACAGTTCCACATTGTCTTCTGCTGCGTCTACTGCAGTATATGCTGCACAGTGGATCACTGCATCCGGTTTTGCCTCTGTAATTACTTTTTCGCAGGCCGCAGCGTCTGTAATGTCCATTTCTTCTACGTCTACGCCAATTCCTTCGATGCCTTTTGCTGCCAGTTCGTCCATTACATCATGTCCAAGCTGTCCTTTTACACCTGTTACCAGAACTCTCATAAATGATCCCTCACTTTTCGTTCTTACTTTCTGATATCAGATTGCTCCGCACGATGTGCTCCCGCAATCTTCAAACACGTCAATGGCTGGCGGAGTTTTCCGTCAGCCACAGTTACTTTCTTGCTTATCTTTCACTTACAGACGGTTTCCGTACATCTTGTCGAAGTAATTGCTGTACTCACCGCTTAAAATATTTTTCCACCATTCCTGGTTGTCCAGATACCACTGGATGGTCTGTTTAATTCCTGTATCAAAGTTGTATTTTGGCTTCCAGCCTAATTCTGTCTCGATCTTAGTTGGGTCGATGGCATAACGACGGTCATGTCCTGGACGGTCTGTTACGAACTTGATCAGGCTCTCTGGCTTGTTTAATGCCTTTAAGATGGTCTTTACAACTTCCAGGTTGGTCCTCTCGTTGTGTCCGCCAATATTATAAACTTCGCCTACACGGCCCTTGTGGATGATCAGATCAATGGCTTCGCAGTGATCGGATACATGGAGCCAGTCACGTACATTTTCGCCGGTTCCGTATACAGGAAGCTCCTCATCTGCTAAAGCACGGCTGATGATCAGTGGGATCAGCTTCTCAGGGAAGTGATATGGGCCGTAGTTGTTAGAGCAGCGGGATACGGTTACAGGCATTCCATAGGTTCTGTGATATGCCAGTACAAACAGGTCTGCACTTGCCTTGGATGAAGAATATGGGCTGGATGTGTGCAGTGGTGTTGTCTCTGTAAAGAACAGGTCCGGGCGGTCTAATGGCAAATCTCCGTAAACCTCATCGGTAGATACCTGATGATAACGCTTAATGCCATAGGTACGGCATGCATCCAGTAAAGTAGTGGTTCCCATTACATTGGTGCGTACAAATGCCTCTGGATCAGTGATAGAACGGTCTACATGACTTTCTGCAGCGAAGTTCACCACTACGTCTGGTTTTTCTTTCTCAAATAAGTCAAAGATGAACTTTCTGTCAGCAATATCGCCTTTTACAAAGCGGTAATTTGGCTTATCCTCTACTGGCTTTAAGTTTTCCAGGTTTCCTGCATAGGTCAACAGATCCAGGTTGATGATCTCATAGTCTGGATATTTGTTTACCATATGGTGTACAAAGTTGCTTCCGATAAATCCGGCACCGCCGGTTACGATGATCTTCATAATGTAAATGTTTCCTCCTAAAATAGCTCAGAATGAGCAGTTCACGCCACGGCAAATGCCGTGACGAACGCGTATAATCATTAGAACTCTCTATTGTGTAGCTTATCTACATACTTGCCGTCTAAAATGTCCTTCAGGTACTTGCCGTACTGGTTCTTCTTTAAAACTTCGTAGGTTTCTAATACCTGCTCTTTGGTGATCCAGCCGTTTAAGTATGCAATTTCTTCCAGGCACGCGATCTTGCGGTGCTGGTGGGTCTCTACGGTCTTTACGAAATTGGTTGCTTCTACTAAAGACTCATGGGTTCCTGTATCCAGCCAGGTGAAGCCCTGTCCCAGTAAGATAACATCCAAATCGCCGTTTTCCAGATAAATACGGTTCAGATCTGTGATCTCTAATTCGCCTCTTGCAGACGGCTTTAAGTTCTTTGCATATTCTACAACACGGTTGTCATAGAAATAAAGTCCTGTTACGCAGTAATTGGACTTCGGCTTTTCAGGCTTCTCTTCGATGGAGATAGCTTTGCCGTTTGCGTCAAATTCAACAATACCAAAACGCTCTGGATCGTCTACGTAGTAGCCGAATACAGTTGCGCCTTTTCCCTTATTGGCAGCAGCTTTTAATCTCTTGTTTAAGCCCTGGCCATGGAAAATATTATCTCCTAATACCATGGCAACGGAATCACCGTCAATAAACTCTTCACCAATGATAAATGCCTGAGCCAGACCGTCCGGGCTTGGCTGTACTGCATAGCTTAAGTTGATACCAAACTGCTTTCCATCCCCTAACAGAGCCTCAAAACGTGGGGTGTCATCTGGTGTGGAGATGATTAAGATATCCCTGATACCTGCATTCATTAATACAGATAATGGGTAATAGATCATAGGTTTGTCATAAATAGGAAGCAGTTGCTTCGATGTAACTTTAGTCAAAGGGTAAAGTCTGGTGCCGCTTCCGCCGGCAAGTATAATCCCTTTCATTTTTTCCTCCTTGCAGGTCCCTGTAACCGTCTTTCTTCCTATTTTAAGGCAGACTACGACCGGACCACTGGTTATTCTTCGTTCAATATACCATACTATACGCCATTTTTCAAATCCTCAGGGAAATATTTCGATATAATTTCGCTATAATTCATGAAATTTTAATATACGATTTTTTTCAATAGGCGGTTAGGGATTGAAAAAAGCTACCTTATTTAATATGATATTGGTATTACACGCAAAAATCGGGGGAAAAACTATGCTTTTAATGAACAAAACTCTTTTAAAGCTTGCCCGGGGACTATGGTTTTGGATACTTGCCATAGCAGGGGTGGGCTTTCTTACGCTTATGGGTACCACAGCCTTAGCCGAGATCATTGCCGGCTTTCTGGGTACTCTTTTTCAGCCTCAGGCAATCTTAAATACTGCCTGGAGCGCCATCCGCGCTGCACTGGCGGCAGCTGCATTTACCTTTATTGCCCAGCTTTTTAAAGGCCTTCTGGAATACAAAACAGCTGCCAAAGCAAGAGAAGGCATGCGGAAAAGAATCTTTTCCAAGGTACTGGAACTGGACGCAGGAGGCATTGAAAAGATTGGTCCGGTATCTGCCATTACCGCGTCTGTAGACGCCGTTGAGCAGATGCAGACTTATTTCAGCACCTATCTTCCAAGCCTGATCTACAGTGTGATCGCGCCCATTTACCTGTTCTTTCATCTAAAGAACATCTCTCTGCCGGTAGCAGTTTTATTACTTGTGGTATCGCTTTTCCTGCTTCCCATTAATAACGCATTTCGCAGCAGGATCGAAGATATCCGCAAGATCTACTGGCATTCACTGGATGATATGACCGGCTATTATATGGACAGCCTGCGGGGACTTACCACTTTAAAACTGTTTGACAGAGATGAAGAGCATTCCCGGATCCTGGGCGAAAAGGCAGATATATTAAATAAAAACATCAACCGCTTTATGAAGATCAATTTTACCTCTTTTTTGATAACAGAGGCACTGATCTACACTGCTCTGGTGATCGCCCTGGCGGATTCCTGTATCCGTATTGCAGGCGGTTCCATCACCATTTCACAGGCACTGGTGGTTTTAATGCTTTCTTACAGCTATTTTTCTTCTGCACAGCAGCTGATGAGTGCTTCCCACAGCGCCCTGACTGCTATCTCCGCAGCAGGTAAGGTAGAGGAGATCCTGGAAACAGACACCACACGTCCTTTTGATCCGTCATTACCGGAAGATACAGAACATTTTAACGGGATCCGTATGGAAAATGTGTCCTATGGTTATGAAGGACGTGCCAGAGCGTTACAGGACAAATGCAGGTGCTTCTCTCTCCGGCGGACAGCGCCAGAAAATGGGCATTGCAAGA
>CAVIPV010000016.1:29026-32590 GCA_963644495.1 Prevotella sp.
GTGATCTAAAGTCAAAGATCCTGGAAAGTGTATACAGCATCCGGGATATCCAGATATTTGGTGCCGGAAACCGGAAAATGGAAGATGTGATGGAGGCAAACAGCCAGGTAAATAAGGCTGCTTTAGGACTTACGCTCCACCGCCAGACCATTGCTTCTTTCCCTAACTTTTTCATCTATCTTGCAAGGATCCTGATCCTGGTATGTGCCGGATATCTTGCCTCAAAAGGGATCGATAACCCGGTTGGAACCATTGCCATTTCTTTTGCAGCAACGGCTTCTCTGTCCTCTTCTTTCAGCCTTACTTTTGTGGTAACAAGTCTTCTGGAAGCATACGGCGCTGCAGAGCGTATTTTTAAGATCGAGGATACAATGCCTGAAACAAAAGAACCGGAGCATCCAGTTACCTGCGGCGAAATAGAGACCATTGAATTTAAAGATGTAACTTTCGCTTATCCAGGTACAGAGCGAAAGATCCTGGAACATTTTAACTATGTGATCCATAAAGGTGACCAGATCGGTATTGCCGGTGAGTCCGGTGCTGGAAAATCTACTTTGCTGCGGCTGCTCCTGCGGTTTTACGCTCCTACAAAGGGCCAGATCCTGATCAATAATATCCCATTAGAACAGATCAGTTTCAGCGAACTGCATAAGCGGATTGCATTCCTGGAACAGGATACTTACCTGTTTGATATGACCATCGGGGAAAATATTGGGATTGCAAAGCCTGGGGCTTCTATGGATGAAATTAGAGATGCCGCTGTACGAGCTGGTATTGCAGAATTTATTGATACACTGCCAGATGGATATGACACCGATATGGGCCAGATGAGCGCCAGACTTTCCGGCGGCGAACGCCAGAGGATCGGCATTGCAAGAATATTGCTGCGTAACCCGGATATCTGCCTTATGGATGAGCCTTCCAGCGCTCTGGATGCCCTTCATGAAAAGGAACTGCTCCATACACTGAAAACTGCCTATGCAGGCAAGACGTTGCTGCTGATCTCTCACAGAGGCAGTACGCTGACGGGATGCAGCAGGATATTACGGGCGGAAGATTTTAAATAAGTCCCGCACCACCACAACATACCAAATACAGCTTTAAATTTCCCGCCGTTGGCGGGAGATTGCACAATGCAGGATGATCAGCAAAAAGACCAGCTGTACCAGACAGATATGTCCGGCCGCAGCTGGTCTTTTTATGATCCATTATAAACTTATGAAATAGAATCTACTGTATAACCTGCATCTTCTACAGCTTTCTTCAGCACATTTACATCAACTTCACGGTCATAAGAGATAACGGCTCTCTTGCCCTTTAAGCTGACGTTTGCAGATACACCGTCGATCTTGTTTAAAGCATGCATTACACGGTTTACACAGTGTTCACAGGTCATTCCGGAGATCTGCATGATCTTTTCGCCGATCACAGGGCCATCTAACTTGCTTGGCTCTTCTTTTACTTCGCTGGCTCCGCCGCCACCGCAGCATGGGCTTTCGCCTTTCATATGCTTAATGGTGCCTTTGACAGCAAATACTATGATCAGGATCAATATAAGGATTACAATTGCATTGATCATTTTTATGTCCCTCTATTCTGTCTACTTTTCTTCGCGGAATTTCTTATCTCTTGCTTCTTCCTGCTTTTTCTGGATATATTTTACTCCCTGATAGATTCCCATTCCCACTACATAAATGACAATGAGAAGAACTACCATATAGAGCATGGAACCGGATGAATCTCCCATTTTCTGCTCCTTTACTAATTCATTTTGTGTTGCCTATACTGCATCAGATCAATGTTTTTTGGCTGTTTTATGAGTATCCATATGATGTGCACGGGCACTTCCGCAGCTGTTGCAATGTCCGCTGCAGCCACTACATCCACCGCCACAGCCGCCATTTTCGCTTCCGCAGCTGCTGCAGCCGTCCGGCAGCGCACCTGTATGTTTCCAGTAGATCACCAGACCACAGTAGCCAAATACAAGGAGTAATACAATTACATCTGCTATCATAAATATTCCCTTCTTTCTTCTTGAAAACACGAAACAACAGATATCCCGCCATATTCATTTTACCACGATGCAGCTGTTTTTAAAAGGGACCGGATGTTACCACCCGGCCCCTTTATTATGCCGGTTTAACGCACCGACGGTTGTTTTTCTATGTAGACTCGCAAACCCGAGCTGACGCAGGCGGTTTTCCTTTCCACTCTCTTATGACGCGGACTGTACAGAACGCTTGGAGAATGTCTTCTGATCCTTGTATGGATCCGGACGGAACAGCATGAACAGCATGAACAGCAGTACTACGAATGCTACCACTGTAGCTGCACCGAAGGTACCATAGAGTAAGAAGCTGCCGATCTGATATACGCAAAGAGTAATAGCGTAAGCAAATACATTCTGGAACAGGATCGCAAACCAGAACCACTTTCTATCCTGCATCTGCTGAGCCATTGTAGAAATAGCTGCAAGGCAAGGAGAATCAAGCAGGTTGAACAGCAGGAAGCTGAAACCAGCGATAGCGGTTGGGAACCACATTCCAACACCTTCTGCAACAGTTTCTGCATCTTCAACGTCACCAGCAACATTTGCAAGTACGCCCATGGTAGAAACGATACCCTCTTTTGCACTGAAGCCGGAGATCGCAGCTGCAACTGGCTGCCACTCGCCCCAGCCAAGAGGAGCAAAGATAGGAGCAATGGCACCGCCAACGATAGCCATAAGGCTGTCTGCGGAATCTTCAACCATGCCAAATGCGCCATCCTGTACACCAAAGGTACTTAAGATCCACATAACTACGCAGGCAAGGAACAGGATTGTACCAGCCTTGATGAAGAAGCCTTTCAGTCTTTCCCAAACATGCATCAGAACAGTCTTAGCAGATGGGATATGGTACTGCGGAAGCTCCATAACGAACGGAGCAGGTTTTCCGGAAAATGGTTTTGTCTTCTTTAACATGATAGCTGCTACTAAAACAGCAACGATACCAACAAAATACATGATCGGGGTCATCATCCCTGCTACATTCCAGCCAGTTACATAACCAGCCATAACACCGCCCATTAAAGCGATAACAGGAAGCTTTGCACCACAAGGAACAAAGGTAGCAGTCATAATGGTAAGACGTCTGTCGTTATCCTGCTCAATGGTCTTGGAAGCCATGATACCTGGAATACCGCAGCCAGAGGAGATCAGTAACGGGATAAAGCTCTTGCCGGACAGACCAAAGTGACGGAATACACGGTCCATAACGAATGCGATACGTACCATATATCCGCAGTCTTCCAGGATAGACAGGAACAGGAACAGGATCGCCATCTGAGGCATAAATCCAAGCACTGCACCCAGACCACCGATAACACCGTCAACAACCAGGCTTACGATCAGTTCGCTTGCGCCGGCATTCTCAAGGAATCCGGTAGCAATTTCCTGGATAGCACCTACGAATGTATCATTTGTCCAGTCAGTTACAAATGTACCAACAGTGGTAACAGAAATATAATAAACTGCCCACATTACCAGCATGAAGATCGGGATACCTAAGAAACGGTTGGTAACGA
>CAVIPV010000017.1:0-31707 GCA_963644495.1 Prevotella sp.
GCAGAGAAAACCAAGCGGCTGCGAAGCAGACATTTGGTTTTCGCAAGCCATTAACGAACGAATTGTCTGCGTAAGCAGACAGTAGAGCGCGTTAGCGCGGAATTCGTGAGTCTATAACGGGGAACCTGAGTTTATACTTCAACATACCCCCAAAGTGCTGCAAGGCAACTAAAATTGCCCAGCAGCGCTTTTTTTGCCTTCTGCCACGGATCTGCAATGTAAGATAAAATTTATATCTTTTCCAATAGAACTATGATACACTTTAAAATATACTTCCGGCACAGTGCCGGGGAGGAAACGAAAGGAAAAACAGACCAATGCTTTGTGCCAGGGGGATCTGCATGTCTTATGGCAGACACAGGATACTGGAAAATGTGGATATAGACCTTGCACCAGGAGAATGTGTGGGGATCGTGGGGGCAAATGGATGCGGAAAGACCACTCTTTTGTCTATTCTTGCAGGAGCCAGAAAAGGAAAAAAAGGAAGCATCCTCATAGATGGAAAAGCCACTTTTAAAGATCATCCTGCTGCCTATGTGCCCCAGGAAAATCCGCTGGTGGAAGAACTGTCTGTAAGAGATAATCTCCTGCTCTGGTATAAGGGAGACAGGAAAAAAATGGAAAAGGACCTGGCTGATGGTCCGGCTGCCATTTTAGGAATTCCCCAGATGCTTAAAAAGACAGCGGGGCAGTTATCAGGCGGCATGAAAAAGAGGTTAAGCATCGCCTGTTCCCTGGCATCTGGAAGCAGATACCTGATCATGGATGAACCGGGAGCAGCTCTGGATCTGGAATGCAAGGAGATCATCCGCCAGTATTTAAAGGATTATATAAAACAGGGCGGAGCGGTGCTTTTAACATCCCATGAGTTAGAAGAACTGTCTGTATGTACGAAAATGTATGTATTAAAGCAGGGGCATTTAAAAGAACTGCCTTTGGGGCTGACCGCAGAGGAACTGATAAAAAACTTTCGTGACCAGTAAATGAATCTAAATGTGAGGAGAAGAGTGTACTTATGAAAAAAATGCAGAAGATGGTATTAGCAGGCGTCGCAGTGGCAGTAGCTGCAGGGGGAGTATTTTATGTACAGTCAACAGCAAAAGATCCAAAGGATGTAGTCATTGATGCCTTTAAGTCTGTATACGCAGAAGGCCAGACCAACCCCTAGGAAGAACTGTTCGGGGTAAAGGAACTTTTTGAAAATACCAGTAAAAATGGGGAATATGGCCTGACTTTGAAGTTAGACAGCTGTTCCGATGAAACAGTCAATACGTATGCAGGAAGCGGACTGCGTTTTGCAGGAAAAATGGACAGTGAAAATATACGCTCCAGCCTGAATATGGCAGCTATTTACAATGGAATGGATCTGGTAAATGTAAACGGCTATTACGGTGATAAAACAGTGATGCTGTCCATGCCCGAGCTGTCTGGTTATGTATTTACAGCAGATCTGAATAAAGATCTGGGAGAGCAGCTGACTGATTCGCCATTTTTTGGCCCTATTTTAGAAGAAAATGGTGTGGATGCACAGGCACTTGAGGATTACATAAAAGAGCTGATGGCCCAGGCAGAGGCAAAAAACAGTGACAATGACAGTGCAAATGCCTTTGATCTGAAGGCTTTATGGGACCGCTACAAAGAAGGCTGTGAAGCCCAGGATAATTTTAAAGCAGCCATGACCGTGGAAAAAGCAGGAAAAGGCACTTATACAGTAGATGGGAAAGATGAAAACTGCAAAGGTTATACAGTAAACATCAGCAAGGATTCCATGGTGGACTTTTTACGCACATCGGCTGATTTTTTCCTTCAGGATGAAGAACTGAAAAGTGCATTTTTAAAACAGTTAGAGATAACAGTAAAATTAAGCCAGCTGCTTGGAAATGACATGGGAGAAGATATGCCATCTGCAAAGGATCTGCAGGAGCAGACCTACGAAGAAGCAAAAGAAAATGTGGATACTATGATCCAGTATGTGGATAAAACCCTTACAGATGTGCAGATGACAGTATATGTAGATAAAAGGGGCCGTCTGGCTGCTTTAGATGCAGTGACTTTCGTAAATACAGATAGTTTTGCAGGGGATGAAGATGTAAAACAGGTAAAGGTGGACTTCCACGGTGAAGTAAAAGGCGGTGCCTACAGACTGCAGAATTTTACTGCTGTGATCGGCCTTACTGCTGATGAGGATCATGTGACCATCAACGCTGACCGCGTGGGAACCTACGATGGAAAGAATTTAGAGGATTTCCTGACTTTTTCTGTAAAAGAAGAAGGGATCATCGATCTGAACGGAGAGATCTCCAGCACTTATGAAGGGGAAACAGGAAAAGAAAATAACCGTATTTCCATCACAGAAGGTGAAGATACCTTATTTACCATGAACGTGGAAAATACAGTGGATGAGCTAGAAAAAGGAAAATCTCTTCACGGAACCATTGACTCTGCGGAATTTACGTTCTTAAATGGGGAATACAGTGCAGTATTTTCCGGCGAAGGCTATGTGCGTCCATTAGAAAATGACATTGAGCCATTAGAAGGTGAGACCTTTGATGTTTTTGCAGCCAGTGAAGAAGAGTGGAGCGCTGCGATCATGGAAATGGTATTTGGTGTATTTGGCATTGTTGCCCAGATCAGTCAGTAAAGAGGAAGTGACAGGATGAATGCTTTCCAGGCATACGTAAAAATGGAATTGAAAAGGGCTTTAAAACGTCTTCCTTTCCTGTTTCTTGGAACAGCAGCCCTTGTGCTCCTTTTAGGCAGCGGTGCTCTTTTAGGGAAAAATATGCTTTACGGAAATAAGGTTTCCGGACGTATTAAAGTAGCAGTCGTTCTTCCGAAAGATGATCCCTTAGCCCGCCGGGCCATGGGAATGATCCAGTCTTTAGAAAGTGTAAAAAGTCTTTGCGATTTTTCAGATATGAGCCGGGAAGAGGCGGAAAATGGACTTAAAAAGGGCAGTGTATATGCTGCTCTTTTTATACCAGAAGGTTTTGTTAAGGATATTATGAATGGTACCAATACACCGGTGACTGTGGCTTTAGCAGACAATTCCAGGATAGAAAGCCGGATCTTTGAGGAACTGACCCAGTCAGGTGCAAAGACCTTAGGCGCTGCACAGGCGGGGATCTACAGCGGGGATGAGTATCTGGTCCGGAATGGCAGACAGGAAGAGATACCAAAGCTGGAAGATGAATTAAATCGCCTGTATCTGGAAGCAAACCTTCCAAGAATGGATTATTTTAAGAAGGTAAAGGTAAGCGCAACGGAAAATATAAGTACGGCCTGTTTTTATGGGATCAGTTCCAGTGTGCTGATCCTTCTTTTTTCTGTATTGTCTGTGGCAGGCTATCTTCTTCCCTGGAATAAAGGCATGAGAGAAAGTCTGGACAGCGCAGGGATAGGAACGGGGATCAGGACTGCGGGACGGATCCTTGGCTTAACATTTCTGCTTTTTTGCATCACCTTTCCTGGTGTGATGGCAGCTGTGAGGATGAAATGGCTTCCCGCAGATCAGCTGCTGTCTTTGGAATCTATAAAGTTATTGGCTTTTGTGCTGCTCATTGACCTGTCAGCAGCAGCTTTTTGCAACGGTCTTTTCCGGTTATCCGGCAGTTTACCAGGTGGTGTTTTACTGCTGTTTTTTGTGATAACAGTAAGCCATTTTGCAGCAGGAGGTTTCCTGCCAAAAGTATTCCTGCCGGAAGCACTGCAGCGGATCTCCGTTTGGATGCCAACGGGAATACTGATGGATGCGTTTCGGTCCATGGTAACGGAAAGTACAGGAAAAACAGAGCTGATCCGCCTGACAGTCCTTTTTGCAGCAGGTTTCTTTGTCAGCTGTCTTAAGGAGGTGCGGGAAAAATGAAAATGGCGTTCGTTTGGTTCTTTCTTTCCTGCAAGCGGTATTTGAAAAATCCGGGGATCCTTCTGGCACTTTTGCTGCTTCCAGTGACCGCCTGGATAGTTGGAAACTATGTTTCCACAGAAAATGAGGGGATAAAGATTGCTTTATATCTTCAGGAAAACAAAGCCCAGGATCAAAACTGGAAAAATATGGGAGATCAGCTGGCGGAAGATCTGTTAAACAATTCCGGGATGTTCCAGTTTTATCTCTGCGACAGCGAAGAAAAACTAAAAGATCAGGTGGCTTCAGGAAAAGCAGAGTGCGGCTATGTGATTCCAAAAGATCTGGGAAAACGTCTGAAAGATAAGAAGATAAAAAATGCCATGACTCTGTATACATCCCCCTCCACGGTAACAGGTTCCCTTTCTACAGAAACTGTATTTGCAGCTTTAGCAAAAATCTATGACCGGCAGCTGCTTATTGACTATGTGCAGGATGAAGAAGCAGGTGGCCTTTATGACTTATGGTATGCAGATGGAAATATTTTCCATTTTGAATATGTATATGGTGCGCCTGCATATGGAGAATCCGGTGCAGTCAATACCGATCCTTCAGGCAATATTTTTCCCATAAAAGGCATCACTGCCGTGATCATTTTCATGATGTGTCTTTATAGCGCCTGCATTTTAAAAGAAGATGAGAAAAAAGGCCTTTTTGCCACTCTTATTTCCGGTGAAAAACAGAAGTGCCAGATAGCCATGTTTCTGGCATTGCCGGTATTATCAGTGATTGCCGGCATTCCGGCATTATACGCCGGAGGTGTTTTAAAAAGCGGGGCATCCGGGATAGTCCGGCTGGAAAAACTAACAGAACTGTTCCTTTATGCCATGGCATCCGCCGTCTTCGCTTGGATCCTGAAACTTCTGGTGAGAAACAGCAAAGTCCTGTTCTGCCTGATTCCCTTCTTTCTCATGGGAAGCCTGATCTTTACACCTGTTTTTGTGGATATAGGGCGCTGGGTGCCATCGATCCAGTGGATAGGGCGGTTGTTTCTGCCTTATTATTATCTTCATTAAGATCTTTATTAAGGACATCAAAATAGTTGACGCCATTCTCATTTCAGCGTATGATGTAGGAAGACTTACACAAAGATAGTGCAGTGCACTTTCTGAGTGAAAGACGCTGAAAATAAAATGACAGAATAAACGGAGATTTCCGCCTGTTTTGAAACCCAGAACAGATGGTCATTTCCAGAATGCAGCCTGAAAAAGAGGCTGATCTTAGCTGTCATATTAAGAGAATACACAATGCCCTCTTTCGGCTTTGTGTCTGTATTTCGCACTTTTTAACGTGTGATGCAGTCATGAAGTGGAAAGGGGGTATTTTTTTGGTCAAAAACGGCGAGAAGCAGGGCAGACAGCCGGATACTTTTAGTGCTGTTATAAAAGCCTGTGTTCCAGTGCTGATCCTTTTGGTATTGTGGCAGCTGGCTTTTATGTCTGGAAAATGGAGTGCTTATGTGCTTCCGGGACCGGAAAAAGTGTGGAAGTCTTTTATTTCCATGGCGGGAAACGGAACACTGGCAAAGCATATTTTTGTAAGTTTTAAACGTGTTTTCACCGGTTTTTCTATATCATTTATTTGTGCCTTCTGCCTGGGAATGCTGGCAGCACTGAAAAAAGATCTGGAAGTTTATTATGGGCCCTATGTGGAGTTTATGCGAAATGTACCCCCCTATCAGCCTTACTGCCCAGAAGCAGGTATTAGATGAAATAGATGCAGACCACGCTGCAGCTGTAGCAGCTACTGCAAAGGCAACCGGTTTAGAGGAGGCAGCTGTAGAAGAAATGTATGGTCTTTATGACTTTGACATGGAGATCAAAGACAGTAACATTGAAGCCATGGAAAAAACAGAAAAATTCATGGAAGATACCGGCATGATTGAAAATCCGGTGGATGTGGCATCTCTGATCCTGGATGTAGAATAAAAAGTAAAAATGTGATACAGCATTTTTGATGATTGTAGGGAAAAGAGAGTAATGCTATAATAGGGCTATTATAAAGTGGAAATCCCATTTTATAGCAGCCCCTTTTGCTGCCATGCATCTGGAAGAAGCTGCCAGCGGCAGGTTCTGCAAGTAAAAGGGCAGACGAATAAAGCGAGGTTAAATATGGATTATAAGATCATCGTCCTGGATCTGGACGGAACATTGACCAATAAAGACAAAGTTATCACACCAAGGACAAAAGAAGCCCTTATGAAAGCCCAGGAAGCAGGCAAGATTGTAGTCCTGGCATCCGGCCGTCCTACTGCCGGGGTGAAACCTCTGGCAAAAGAATTGGATCTGGCCCGGTTTGGAAGCTATATTTTATCCTACAACGGAGGTATGATCACCAACTGCAAAACAGGAGAAGTGATCTTTTCATCTACACTTCCTGTAGAGTCCAACAAAAGGATCATAGAGCTGGCAAAGGAATATGGAGTAGACTTTTTAACTTATGAAGGCGGTGATATCATTACTAACAATGATGCCTGCATTTATGCCCATAAAGAGTCCGCTATCAATCATCTGCCGCTGCGCCAGGTGGACAATATGGAAGAACATGTAAACTTCCCGGTAGTAAAATTCCTGCTGTTAGATGACGGGGATTACCTGGCAACAGTAGAGCCGAAAGTAAAGGCGGCTCTGGGAAAGAACTTTGCAGTATACCGCTCAGAACCTTATTTTTTGGAGGTTCTTCCAAAAGGAATTGATAAAGCACAGTCCTTAGAGCGTCTGCTGCAGCATTTAGGAATGACAAAAGAAGAGATGATCGCCTGCGGAGATGGTTACAATGACCTGACCATGATCCAGTATGCAGGTCTTGGAGTTGCCATGGAAAATGCAGTCCTTCCTGTGAGGAAAGCAGCTGACTATATTACCGCTTCCAATAACGAGGACGGCGTAGGTCTGGTAGTGGAGAAGTTCATGCTGGCTTAAGGAGGAAAATACATATGAGAGAACTGCTGGAGGAATTTTTCACTCATTATCTGAGAGAACGGAATTTAGAAGATACACTGGCCCTTCTTACAGATCATGTTATAAGCCTTGGGACCGGAGAACAGGAAGTAGCAAAGAATAAGGAAGAACTGCGGGCTTTAATGGAGATCGAATTTAAAGCAATGCCGGAACCTCTGGACTTTGAATTGTTAAACTATACAGAGACACCTCTGGGAGACTACGGATGGAGTATTTTTGCCAATGTTCTTGCAAAGATCGAGTCAGATGGGGAAACGGTGGAAATGCTTACCCGTTTTACCTGTGTCTGTGTCAAAGAAGGAGAGCAGTGGAAGATCGCGTCCATGCATATGTCCACTCCTACTAAAGAACAGGAACATCAGGAATTCTTTCCTCTCCGCTACAGCAAGAGCAACAGCATCCAGAAGATCTCTTCTGAAACAGGCGAAAAGCTGATGGAACTGGTTTCCAAAGCACTTCCCGGCGGTATTATGGGCGGCTATCTGGAAGAAGGTTATCCTCTTTATACTATTAATGACACTATGCTGAATATTTTAGGCTATACCTATGAAGAACTGGCGGCAGCTACAGATGAAAAAATGCTGAATGTTATTTATCCGCCAGATCAGAAATGGGTGGAAGAAAGCATAGAACAGCAGTTTCGGGAGAGAAATGAATATAAAGTAGAGTATCGTGTGGTTGGCAAAGACGGCCGCATTATCTGGGTCAGCGATATTGGAAAAAAGATAAAGGCAGAGGATGGAAGAGATGCCATGATCAGTATCATGACCGATGTTTCAGACCGTATTGAACGGGAAAACCAGCTGATCAAAGAAGCACAGTTAGATCCTCTTACAGGACTTTATAACCGGAAAAAAGTCATCAGCATGATAGAAGCAGCCTTTTTAAAGGAAAAAGGCGGTATTCTTTATATCTGTGATGTAGACAATTTCAAGAGCATGAATGATACAAAAGGCCATCTGGCCGGTGACAGGGCCCTGATCCATCTGGCAAAGCTGATGAAACATTATACAGATGATTCCTGTGTAACAGCAAGACTGGGCGGCGATGAATTCCTTCTGTATTTTAATGCAGATGCAGAGGAAAAAGGTGAAAAGGTCATTAAAAAGATCCAGTCTGAGTTTGCGGCAGCTATGAAATCTTCCAACCCGGACTTGGATATCTCTATCAGCGCCGGGGCTGCTTTGCGGGAAGGCGAGGAAGATTTTAAAGATCTGTATAAAAAGGCGGACAGCGCTCTTTACCTGGCAAAACAGGAAAAAGGACAGCTGCGGTTTTATCATATGACAAAGGAGTAAGTAACTGTTATGAAAATGAAAGCATTAAAAGCCGCTTTCCCCTACACACTTCCCATTTGTGTAGGTTTTCTTTTTCTGGGAATGTCCTATGGATTTTTGATGAGGAGCAAAGGCTTTTCCTTCTGGTATCCCATGTTTATGAGCATGTTCATTTTTGCAGGTTCCATGGAATTTGTCACTGTAAACCTGCTTCTGTCAGCTTTTCATCCCCTGTCAGCCTTTTTGCTGACGCTGATGATCAATGCAAGACATTTATTTTACGGGATCTCCATGTTGGAAAAGTACAAAAATACAGGTCTTAAAAAGCCATATCTGATCTTTGGAATGTGTGATGAGTCTTTTTCTATCAACTGTACCATCGATCCGCCGGAAGGTGTGGACAAAGGCTGGTTCATGTTGTTTGTTACCCTGTTAAACCAGATCTACTGGGTGACAGGCGCTATAGCAGGGGCACTTTTGGGATATGTGATCCATTTTAATACAAAGGGGATCGAGTTTGTGATGACTGCATTGTTTGTAGTCATGTTTGCAGACCAGTGGAAGAATAAAAAATCCCATATTTCCGCGCTGGTGGGACTGGGCTGTTCTGTGGTGTGCCTGGTGATATTTGGCAGCCAGAGCTTTATCATTCCGGCTATGGCATGTATCATTGTCTGCTTTATGGTAAGTAAGAATAAAATGGAACACAAAATGCAGGAAATGGAAGATATGCAGAAAGTAGAAGATACAGAAAAAACAGGAAAGATAGAAAAGGGAGGAGAAAAAGCATGAGTTTACAACAGCAGATCATAACCATTGCAGCCGTAGTACTTGGAACTATGACCACCCGTTTTCTTCCTTTTATCATATTTCCGGAAGGAAAAACACCGCCGGCTTTTATCCGCTATCTGGGAACGGTCCTTCCTTATGCGGTAATCGGTCTTTTGGTAGTATACTGCTTAAAAGATGCGCTGGGAAGTACAGGAAAAGGGATACCTGAAGCACTGGCTATTCTATTTATATTGCTGCTCCATAAGTGGAAGAGCAATACGCTGCTCAGCATTGCAGGCGGGACCATTTTTTATATGGTGCTGGTGCAGACGGTACCGTTTTTTCAGTAGGATATGTTATTTCGCCCCGGAGGTTCCGGGGCGTTTTTGCTGCCATGCATTTGGAAGAAGCATCAGTTCATAAAATGGACTTGCTCTGTAGTAACAGGTGTAAATCGTGCCAGTTCCTGTCCATCCAGATCTGTTTTATGCATATCCACAGCACTGATCTGGTGGTTATCATAGGTGGTGTAATAGTAAATTCCCTTTGTTGCATTGCAGCAGGATGTATAAAGGGTAATTTCATATTTTCCTTCTGCTACTTCGCAGCAGCCTCTCTGCTGGTCTACAGAGCCTAAAATATGGAAAAACTGGCTGACACTGGAAAGTTCATCTCCACTGCACTGGGAATTCATTTTCACATAGGCAGCTCTGACAAAGCGGGAGGAAGAAGACAGATCCCCGGGAAGTCCCAGTGCACCCATTCCACGGCTGTAGGCATTTAAGGGAAGACTTTCTGCAAATGTATTCACCGGCTGTTTCGGAGATAAGTGCATATAGTTGTTTAACTGGAACATCTGCTGCGGAAATGGTGGATTGTTGGTAAGGACGCCCACCGGGTTGTCGTAGATCATCAGTCCTTCTTTTACAGACTCCACGGTAATGGAGCCGGTTTCATCGGCAATAAGCCAATGGAGACTTCCAACTGGAAGCTGGGGACTAAATGGTATGTCTACCAGATCCATGTTTTCCAGAGCCTTTTTTGCTTCGTCCAAAGAGGCGCAGGTGCCAAGGATAAAGGGGATCAGCTCAAACTGGGTGATCTGTTTTTTGGCAGAGTCCAGATTTACAGGCTTGTATGTTGCATTTCCAACGAAATTTAAGCCTGCAATGCCTAGTCCTTTTTCATTGACAGCGTCATAATAAAGGGGATAGTCTCCCGCAACATGGGCCATGCCGATGATAGCGTAATGGTTTTCAAGTTTTCCTCCATGGCGAAGTGTAAATACATAATTTCTGGGAGTGACTGTGATCTCATCCCCATAGGAAAATTCATAATCCAGAGTCCGCCCCATGTAGAAGTCTCTGGTCTTGTAGGTTGTGGCTGTACACATGTAAATTGGTCCTTTCTGCGATAGTGTTATTGTCCGGTACGATATCCGCCAACAGCGGATAAGGGTATGGTAGAATAAGTTTGCCCCGCATAAGCGGGTAAAGTAGATGTACATAGTAAAAGACTGTGGCAGAACATAAAATTATTCTGCCACAGCCCCTATTAAATATGTACTGAAACAGAGGAAAGTCTCTGTTTATTATACTCTTGCAATACCTTCTTCGATCGCAGTATCAGCAACTGCCTTTGCAACTACATCAGCTACATTCTTATTTAATGGAGAAGCAATGATATTTTCAGCAGTCAGTTCCTCATCCGGGATCATGCTGGCAATTGCATAAGAAGCTCTCTGCTTCATTAATTCAGTGATCTCTTTTGCACGAACGGAAAGAGCGCCCTTGAATACGCCTGGGAATACCAGTACGTTGTTGATCTGGTTCGGGAAGTCAGAACGGCCAGTACCTACTACAGCAGCGCCGCCTGCTAATGCTTCGTCTGGCATGATCTCAGGTGTTGGGTTAGCCATGGCAAATACGATACCGTTGTTCATGGTAGAAACCATTTCCTTTGTAACCAGATTTGGACGGGATACGCCGATAAATGCGTCAGCACCCTTTAATGCGTCAGCCAGCTTGCCATGCTCATGGTTTAAGTTGCTGATATGGGAGATTTCTTCCTGACCAGGATTTAATCCCTCATCGCCTTCGCAGATGATGCCGCCTATATCACACATGATTACATTGCCAAATCCCATGTTGATCAGGTGCTTGCCGATGGCGATACCTGCAGCGCCGGCGCCGTTGATGACGATTCTTAATTTGCCCATTTCCTTCTTGGTTACTTTTACTGCGTTTAATAAGGCAGCAGCAACAACGATGGCAGTTCCGTGCTGGTCATCATGGAATACCGGGATGTCGCACATTTCTTTTAAGCGGCGCTCAATCTCAAAGCATCTTGGAGCTGCAATATCCTCTAAGTTGATACCGCCAAAGCTCTTGGAGATCAGGTAAATGGTCTGTACAATGGTATCGGTGTCTTTGGAGTCAATGCAGAGAGGGAATGCGTCTACGTCAGCAAATTCTTTAAACAGGGCGCATTTTCCTTCCATAACCGGCATACCGGCAGCAGGACCGATATCACCAAGTCCTAAAACAGCGGTTCCGTCTGTGATAACAGCTACCAGGTTGGAACGGCGGGTCAGCTTAAAGGATTGTTCATAGTCCTTTGCGATCACACGGCATGGCTCTGCAACGCCTGGTGTGTAAGCAAGGGAAAGATCTTCTCTGGTCTCGATCTTTTTACGGGAAACGACCTCGATCTTTCCGTGAAGGTCATAGTGCATCTGAAGGGAAGCCTGATTGATATCCATAGTGTTAATCTCCTTATATAATTATTATTTATTCCCCACATCACCCCATAAATGGGGGGTGTATCAGCAATAGTTATAATTCTATCCCGCAATGCGGGATACGTGGTATGTATACCCATTACTTAAACTGCTTCCCCCACAACGTGGGGGAAAGCATCACTTTATACCATCTGCTCCGGATGGAAGATCTCATCAAATTTCTCAGCGGTCAAGAATCCCAGCTCTACGCAGGCCTCTTTCAGGGAAATGTTCTCCTTGTAAGCCTTCTTTGCTGTCTTTGCTGCGTTTTCATATCCGATATATGGATTTAAGCAGGTAACCAGCATCAGGGATCTGTGAAGGTTTTCATCCATTTTCTCACGGTTTGCCCGAATGCCGCTTACGCAGCGGTCATTGAAGGAATTTAATGAGTCAGTAAGCAGGCGTACAGACTGAAGGAAATTGTAAATGCATACCGGCATGAACACATTTAACTCAAAATTGCCCTGGGAAGCTGCCATGCCTACAGCGGTGTCATTTGCAATGACCTGAACGGCTACCATAGTAACAGATTCACACTGTGTTGGATTTACTTTTCCGGGCATAATAGAGCTGCCTGGTTCATTTTCCGGGATGAAGATCTCACCAAGACCGCACCGTGGGCCGCTGGACAGCCAGCGGATGTCGTTTGCCATCTTCATCATATCAGCAGCCAGTCCCTTTAAGGCGCCATGAGCGAAGACCAGCTCATCCTTGCTGGTGAGAGAGTGGAATTTATTAGGAGCTGTAACGAAGTCTTTTCCGGTCAGTTCAGCAACTGCCTTTGCAACCTCTGTATCAAAGCCCTTAGGAGCATTTAAACCGGTACCAACAGCAGTGCCTCCGAGAGCCAGTTCGTGCAGACCCTTTAAGCTTAAAGAAAGCATTGCTTTGGATTTGATGAGCATTTCCCTCCAGCCGCTGATCTCCTGGGAGAAGGAAATAGGAGTAGCATCCTGAAGATGGGTACGTCCTGTTTTTACGATGCCCTCATTTTCAGCCATCAGTCTGGTAAAAGTATCAGCTAAACGGTCAATAGCCGGGAACAGCTTGTCCTCAATCTCCATAACTGCTGCAATGTGCATGGCAGTAGGAAAGGTATCGTTGGAGCTTTGTGACATGTTGGAATGATCATTTGGGTGAAGAAGTTTTTCACCTGCAATGGCATTTCCACGTCCTGCAATCACTTCATTTACGTTCATATTGGACTGTGTGCCGCTTCCGGTCTGCCATACGGACAGAGGGAAGTTGTCATCCAGCTTGCCTTCCAGTATCTCATCGCAGGCCTGACAGATCAGTGCCAGACGCTTCTCATCCAGCTTACCAAGACGGTTGTTTGCGATAGCTGCCGCTTTTTTTAAGATAGCAAAAGCACGAATCACTTCCATGGGGATTTTTTCGGTTCCAATGGGGAAGTTCTGGAAGCTTCGCTGGGTCTGGGCACCCCAGTAACGGTCAGCAGGAACCTGTACTTCACCCATAGAGTCATGTTCAATACGGTATTCCATGAATAATCTTATCCTCCTTAGATTTGTGATGTCTTCCCAGAAAGATACTGAGAGAACATCGGGATGTTCTTTCCTAGTATACCACACATTTTTCATGGAGAATATATTGATTTTGCGGAAAGATATAGACTTTCAGACTTTAATATGTTAAAATTATACAGATGTAAAAAATCACATAACTTTTACAACGACCGTCCGGGGGCGGTGACGTATATAAGGAGCAGGAACATGAATAAAAAGATCAAAACAGAAGCAGTAGATCATTTATTTGACGCGATCCTCACGTTGAAAGATCCGGAAGAGTGCTATAAATTCTTTGAGGACGTATGCACGATTAATGAACTGTTGTCGCTGTCACAGCGATACGAAGTGGCAAAAATGCTCAGGGAAGGAAAGACCTACCTGGAGATCGCAGAAAAGACTGGAGCTTCCACAGCTACCATCAGCCGTGTGAACCGTTCTCTTAATTATGGAAGCGATGGATATGATATGGTATTTGAGCGGCTTCTTGGAGAAGAAGGAAAAAAAGAAGAAAAGTAAGTAAAATGCACCGGGAAGGTGCAGCAAAAACAAAAAAACGGGGAGAGAAAAAGCTTTGCAGATGAATACGCTGCAAAGCTTTTTTAGACAACCAAAAAGTTTTTGCCAAAAGGTTTACAAACGGTTAAGACAGTGTTATTCTAATAATACGTTATTTACAAGAAATAATAACGGGAGGTTACATAAAATATGAGATTAATAAAAACCGTAGACGCAGAGGGAGCAGTCCTCTGTCATGATATAACCCAGATCATCAAAGGAGTGACCAAGGATGCGGTTTTTCGCAAAGGCCACATTGTTACAAAAGAAGATATACCTGTGCTTTTAAGCGTGGGAAAAGACCAGCTTTACGTCTGGGAAAAAGAAGAAGGCATGCTTCATGAAAATGACGCTGCAGAAATCCTCTGTGCCATGTGCAAAGGGGATCACATGGAACGTTCTCAGGCAAAAGAAGGAAAGATCGAACTGAAGGCGGCTTGTGACGGCCTGTTAAAGGTAGATAATAATGGCTTAAAGGCAGTCAACGGCTTCGGTCAGATGATAATCGCTACCCGCCACGGAAATTTCGCTGTAAAAAAAGGGGATAAATTAGCAGGAACCCGTATCATCCCCCTTGTTATAGAAGAAGAAAAGATGGTAAAGGCTAAAGAGGCAGCTATGGCGGCTACCGGAAATAAGCCGATCTTAAATCTGCTTCCATTTAAATATAAAAAAGTAGGTATCATTACCACCGGAAACGAAGTTTTCTACGGAAGGATCAAAGATACCTTTACACCTGTTATTGAAGAAAAAATGGCAGAATTTGATACAGAGATCATTGATCATGTAACATGGAACGATGATGATGCCAAGGTAACAGCTTCTATCCTGGATATGATCCGTGAGGGAGCAGATATTGTAGTCTGTACCGGCGGCATGAGCGTGGACCCAGATGATAAAACACCTCTTGCCATCAAAAATACCGGGGCAGATATTGTATCTTACGGCGCACCGGTGCTTCCGGGAGCCATGTTCCTGTTAGCCTATTATCAGGTGACAGAAGGGGAAAACCCAAGGACCGTAGCTGTTATGGGCCTTCCGGGCTGTGTTATGTACTCCAAGAGGACCATTTTTGACCTGATCCTTCCAAGAGTGATGGCAGACGATAAAGTAACGCCGGATGAACTGGCTGCATTAGGACAGGGCGGTTTCTGTCTGAACTGTCCGGTCTGTACCTTCCCTAACTGCGGCTTTGGAAAGGGAATTTAAGATGGAATTTACACATTTTGATGAAAATGGCAATGCCCTTATGGTAGATGTAAGCGAAAAAACCGAGACAAAGCGGGAAGCCACTGCCAGAGGAAGCATTTACATGAACTCTGAGTGCTTAAATAAAGTAAAAGAAGGGACTATGGCAAAAGGAGATGTACTGGGAGTTGCCAGAGTAGCCGGTATCATGGGTGCTAAAAAGACTTCCGAGCTGATCCCATTGTGCCACTTATTAAATCTTACTAAGCTGACAGTAGATTTCACTATAAAAGAAGAAACAAATGAGATTGAAGCAGTCTGTACCGCACGTACCACCGGAAAAACAGGCGTGGAAATGGAAGCACTGACCGGTGTTAATATTGCCCTTCTTACTATTTACGATATGTGCAAGGCAGTGGATAAGTCCATGGAAATGGGAAATATCTACCTGGAACATAAATCCGGCGGAAAAAGCGGTGAGTTTTTCAATTCCAGAAAGCAGGGAGACTGCTGATGAAAGACAGAATGGGAAGAGAAATCGACTACATGCGGTTTTCCATTACAGACCGGTGTAACCTGCGCTGCAAATACTGCATGCCGGATGGCATAGACTGTATGCCCCGGTGGGATGTATTATCTCTGGAAGAATTTGAGGCCATTGCCATTGCGGCAGCTTCCCTGGGAATCAAAAAGATCAAAGTCACCGGGGGAGAACCATTAGCCAGAAAAAGCTGTCCTCAGCTGGTAAAGATGCTTAAAAATGTACCTGGCATCGAAAAAGTGACGCTGACTACCAACGGAGTCCAGTTGGATCAGTATCTGGACCAGCTGTTAGAGGCGGGGCTGGACGCCATTAATGTAAGTCTGGATACCGTAGATCCGGTGCTTTATGAAAAAATAACCGGCCGGGATAAATTAGCTAACGTTATGAGCTTTATTGAAAAAGCAAAAGACTTGCCGATTCCGGTTAAGATAAACGCGGTATCCATTGATTTTAGACAATTACAGTCTGACGGTGAAGCCACAAAGCTTTCACCTCAGGAAAACTGGCAGCAGGTAGCAGAACTTGCAAAGCGCTATCCGGTGGATGTGCGTTTTATAGAAATGATGCCAATTGGTTATGGCAGACAGTTTAAGACCATCGACCACAACTGGCTGTTTGAAAATATGAAAAAGACATATCCGGATCTGGCAAAGGATACTACGGTCCATGGCTTTGGACCGGCTGTATACTATAAAGCTCCCGGATTTAAAGGAAGCATTGGTCTTATCAGTGCCATCCATGGAAAATTCTGTTCTGCCTGCAACCGGGTACGCCTGACATCCCAGGGCCATGTAAAATCCTGTCTCTGTTACGATGAGGGAACAGACCTTAGAGGTATTTTAAGGGAAGGACAGGAAAGACCGGACAAGGATACCCATTATATCTGGCCAAAAGAGAAAGCAGTAAGGGATGAAAAGCTTCAGGAGAAGCTTCGGGAAGCCCTTGCAAAGGCTATTTATGAAAAGCCGGCAGCACACTGTTTTGAAAAGCCGGGAGAGATCACGGAAGCACATAACATGATTTCGATTGGAGGATAAGATAAAATGGAAATAACTGGAAAAAGAGGACCGGAAGGCGTTTTAAAAGCGGTCTGTACCAGTGAAAAAAAGGGTGTTGAAAAGCATTCTGTTCCAGAAGGACATTTTCTCAAAGATTTTGGCATTGAGGGAGATGCCCACGCTGGCAAATGGCACCGTCAGGTAAGCCTTTTATCCTATGATAAGGTAAAAGAGTTTAATGAGCGGGGCGCTCAGGTAGAAGATGGTGCATTTGGAGAAAACCTGGTGGTGGAAGGCATTGATTTCCGCTCGCTGCCGGTAGGAATGATGATCTATATAGGGGATGTGGTTTTACGCATGACCCAGATCGGCAAAGAATGTCACAGCCATTGCGCTATTTATAAAAGAATGGGCGAATGCATTATGCCAAAAGAAGGCGTGTTTGCGGAAGTCTTACAGGAAGGAACCATTCGTCCGGGAGATAAGGTCATTACCTGTTATCCAGATGAAAACCGGCCATTCCAGGCAGCTGTTATCACATTAAGCGATAAAGGCGCCAAAGGAGAAAGAGTGGACGAAAGCGGTCCTGCAGCCAAAGAAATGTTAGAGCAGGCGGGATACGAAGTAGTGGAGACTATGATCCTTCCAGATGAACCGGCTATGTTAAAGACACAGTTAATGCGTCTGGCAGACGGCAGACAGCTGGATCTGGTGGTTACAAGCGGCGGAACCGGTTTCTCTATGAGGGACCAGACACCGGAAGCAACTATGGCAGTGGCAGACCGGAATGCTCCTGGTATTGCAGAAGCCATCCGTTATAAATCCATGGCAGTGACAGACAGAGCCATGTTAAGCCGTGGCGTCAGTGTGATAAGAAAGAAAACATTGATCGTAAATCTGCCGGGAAGCCCGAAAGCAGTAAAAGAAAGCCTTGGATTTATCTTAGACAGCTTAGACCATGGATTAAAGATCCTTCGTGGCAGCGCTTCTGAGTGTGCCAGAAGAGACTGAGAAAAGAAACCTTAAAACTTCACAAAAATGTATATAGACAGTATCTTTGTACCGCCTGCAGCGGGAGGAAGAATGCCGCGCAGGCGGTGTTTTCCTTGTATTCGCTATAGTCGGATAAGTACAACGAAACTGTTTATAAATAAATATTATTTTTCATAAAAGGAGAAATGAGATTATGAAGAAACAGATTTGCCTTGTAATGGCAGCCATGATGGCAGCAGGAATGTTAGCAGGATGCAACAGCAGCGCTAAGGAAACCACAGCAGCAGCTACTGAAGCGGAGACTACAGCAGCAGAGACTACCGCAGAGGAAACCACAGCAGCAGAGACCAAGGAGGCAGCTTCCGGCGAAGAAACAGAGATCCTGGTTGCAGCAGCAGCAAGCTTAAAGAACGCTTATGAAGATGAGCTGATCCCAATGTTTGAGGAAGCAAATCCGGGTGTAACTGTAAAGGGAACCTATGACAGCTCAGGCAAACTGCAGACACAGATCGAGGAAGGTCTGGAAGCAGATGTATTTATGTCTGCAGCTGTTAAGCAGATGAACGCTCTGGATGAGGAAGGCATGATCGCTTCTGATACCATTACCGATCTGTTAGAGAACAAGATCGTTCTTATCGTTCCAACCGGAAATGAGAAGAAGCTTGAAAAGTTTGAGGACATCGAAAATGTAGACAGCATCGCTTTAGGCGATCCGGCAAGTGTTCCAGCTGGACAGTATTCTGAGGAAGCTTTAACAAACTTAGGTATCTGGGATAAGATCCAGGATAAGGTAAGTTTCGGAACCAACGTAACTGAGGTATTAAACCAGGTGGCAGCAGCGAGTGCTGACGCCGGTATCGTATATGCTACAGACGCAGCAAGCATGGCTGATCAGGTAGAAGTTATTGCAGAAGCTCCGGAAGGAAGTCTTGCAAAGAAAGTTATCTACCCGGTTGCTGTTGTTAAGAATACAAAAAATGAGGAAACAGCAAAAGAATTTGTTGCATTTTTACAGACAGATAAGGCAATGTCCGTATTTGAATCTTACGGATTTTCCAGCGCACAGTAAGAGTTGAGGTAACTGTAAACGGGATGCTGCAAAGTGAATATACATTTTGCGGCATCCCTTTTCTTTAGAAAAGAGGCTACATATGGACTGGTCCCCAATTTTGATTTCCATGAAGACAGCCGGTTTGTCTATTTTTATCACATTTTTTCTTGGGCTGTTTGCAGCCTGGGCAGTGGTCAGCCTGAAAAATGAAACGCTAAAGGTTATCTGTGACGGTATCCTGACATTGCCTTTAGTCCTGCCGCCTACGGTAGCAGGTTTCTTTCTGTTATATCTTTTTGGTGTGAAACGTCCTATTGGACAGTTTTTTATTGAATATTTCAGCGTAAAGATCGCATTTTCATGGGTCGCAACTGTATTAGCAGCCGTTACCATGTCATTTCCACTGATGTACCGCTCTGCCAGAGGTGCTTTTGAGCAGGTAGATCAGAACCTGGTGGCAGCAGCCAGAACACTGGGAATGAGCGAATGGGCTGTATTCTGGAAGGTGCTTTTTGCAAATGCAACACCAGGTATCTTAAGCGGCGGCGTCCTTGCTTTTGCCAGAGGTTTAGGTGAATTTGGTGCAACTGCCATGATCGCAGGAAACATTGCAGGAAAGACCAGAACACTTCCTATGGCTGTCTATTCAGAAGTAGCTGCGGGAAATATGGATGCAGCTTATTCTTATGTAGCTATCATTGTTGTCATTGCATTTATTTCCGTTGTTCTTATGAACTGGGGCGCATTGATCCGTTCACGGAAGTTTTAAGACAAGGGGGTAAAAAATGGCTATTCAAACAGAACATTCTCTCCGGCTTGGAGTTGAAATAAAGAAAAAATTAAAAGAATTTGACCTGGATATCTCATTCAGCGCAGGAAAGGGATGTCTTGGTATTTTAGGCCCTTCCGGCTGTGGAAAGAGCATGACTCTTAAATCCATTGCAGGTATCGTTACCCCGGACAGCGGCCGTATTGCCTTGCAGTATGCAAAAGGGGAAGCGGCCGGGGGAAGAGTCCTTTATGATTCTTCCTTAAAGATCAATGAAAAACCACAGATGCGCCGTGTGGGCTATCTGTTCCAGAACTATGCACTTTTCCCAAACATGTCGGTTGAGGAAAATATTGCAGCCGGTTTAAAGGGAATGGCAGCGAAAAAGGCCATTGGGGGCAGAAAACCTTCTGCACAGTCACCGGCAGCAATTAAGGCAAAAGTAGGGGAAATGATCGAGCGTTTCCGCCTGAGCGGTCTTGAAAAACGTTATCCGGGACAGCTATCCGGCGGACAGCAGCAGAGAGTTGCGTTAGCCCGTATTTTGGCTTATGAGCCGGAAGCATTACTTCTTGATGAGCCATTTTCCGCTATGGATACTTACCTGCGAGAAGGACTGCGTCTGGAGCTTTCTAATGTACTGGCTGATTATGACGGCGTTTCCGTTATGGTAACCCATGACAGAGATGAGGCGTTCCAGCTTTGCAAAAACATCATGCTCTTAGACAAAGGTCATGTGCTGATCGCTGGAGAAGCAAGAAAGATCTTCCAGGATCCGGTTACCTGTAAGGCGGCAAGACTGACTGGATGTAAGAATATCTCCAAAATTGAACGGATCGGAGAATACAGAGTCCGCGCCCTTGACTGGGATAATATGGAATTTATTACATCTAAGCCAGTTGGTGATGATATTACAGCCATTGGTATCCGTGCCCATGATTTTGAGCCTTTGGCAGGAGAAGAGGCAAAGACGAGAAAAGAGGCGGGGGAAGATAATCTGATTCCGGTTGTGAAACCAAATATTTCCGAAATGCCATTTGAGTGGTATATTACTCTTAGCAATGGTCTCTGGTGGAAAAAAGAAAAGACCATCCATACCCATGACGCGGCAGGTGTGGTACCGGAATATCTTCGGGCAGACCCTTCGGCAATTCTGCTTTTAAAGGGTGAACTGTAATATAGAAAGTAAATGAGAACAGGATCAGGAAAGAGTCTGAGAGTACAGGGATAGAAGAGAGGAACGACAGACCATGGACACAGAAAAAGACAGAGAGCTTCGCACAGGAGCGGTTATTATAGCAGCAGGACATAAAAGCAAAGAGTCTACCTTTAATCCCATGCTCCCAGTGGGAGACAGCACGGCGATCCGCCGCATCATCATTACTTTAAAGCGGGCGGGGGTATCGCCTATTGTGGTGATAACAGGAGAGCAGGCAGATGCTGTAGAAAAGCATATTTCCAATCTTCAGCCGATCTGTCTTAGAAATGAGCAGTATGCTGTGACCCAGATGTTTTCCAGTATCTGCATGGGATTAAATTATATTGAAGATCTTTGCGATCGTGTTTTTGTCCTTCCTGCAAAATTTCCGGTTTTCCTGAGAGAAACGGTGCAGAGGCTGATGCAGTCAGAGGCAGATGTAGCCCGCCCGGTATTTGGGGGTCACAGGGGACATCCGGTGCTGCTTTCTTCTTCTGTACTGCGCTTTGTTGTTTCTTATCAGGGGGAAGACGGATTAAGAGGCGCTCTTCGTCAGGCGGCAGAAGTTTTCCATGAAGAAAATATCCCCGTTGAAGACCAGGGAATCATTCAGGCCATTGAGACAGAAGGTGACAGCTGTGCTGATTTTATAAGAAAACAGCAGATCCAGATCCACCCCAAGATCGACATCAGTTTAGGCCGTGACGATGCCTTTTTCGGCCCCCAGACAGCCCACTTTTTACAGCTGACAGCCCATACAGGTTCTATGCAGACGGCCTGCAAACAGATGCACATGTCCTATACAAAAGGTTGGAAGATATTAAAAGAGGCGGAAAAACAGTTAGGTTTCCCACTTTTATTTTCCCGCTCCGGAGGCAGTGACGGTGGTTCCTCCAAACTCACTCCCAAAGGGGAAGAATTTTTAAAGAATTATACAAAAATGGAAGAAGAGCTGCGAAAAGAAGGTGAGCGGCTGTTCGAATTATATTTTGGTCAGAAATGATCTGAGCAGGTTCTTCGGAACCTGCTTTTTAAATTTAGAATAAAAGGGTAATGCCCTCTAGTTCCTGTAAATAAGAATATAAATATTGGCAGAAAAGATCCATTTCTTTTTTTGTGGTTTCCAGAGCCATAGGGTTTGTAAGCATATAACAGGTACGTTTAGGGGCAGGTGCTTCCAACTCTATGATCTTCAGATCGTGCTGGGACTGATAGCCTGTTGCCAGTGTACGGGGGAGCAGTGTCCAGTAGTCTTTGTCATCTAAAAAGTAGGAAAGGATAGATACACTGTTTACGCGAAGTCTGGGTGTGGCATCAATGTTGAAATTTTCACGGTGCCATGCATTAAAAACAGCTCCCCACCCTACGTTTTGGTTTTTATCAGATCCTATAAAATATTCTTTAGAAGGATCCAGATCTTTTGGATGAATGCTGGAACCGGTATAAGGGGAAGATGACGGTACTACTACCACAACATCATCTGTAAAAAGAGGAGTAGCGATCACATCTGTATAGTTTACTTTATATAAGGCAAAACCAATATTGGCACTGTGGCAGCTGACCAGTGGATAGACCATATCAGAAGGATACAGTTGGATGTCCAGTGGAAATAAAGAAGGGTCCTGGGTGATCCTGCGATAAAGGGGAACCAGATTATGCTGCAGATAACTGTCTGCTGTTGCTATGGTAAGGGGAACGTTCATCTCTTCATGGTGGAGGCGTTCACAGGCATTCATGAGGGAAAGCATCTGCCTTGCCAGAACTGCAAAATGGGTCCCCTGGTCAGTGAGAGAAACTGTTTTTATACCTTTTTTCCGTTCAATCAGTTCTACTCCCAGTTCTCGCTCCAGGGATTTTAAACGGGAACCTACCGTTGTCGGTGACATATAAAGAAAGTCAGCGGCTTTTTGAATACTTTTTTCATTTATAATTGTCTGAAAGATCTCAATATCAAGCTTATCCATAGGAAGATCTCCTCATATCTTTTTGAACTCATTATACCACTAAATAAAAAAATATAAAACTTAAATAACGAATATTTCGCGATTTAATGGCATAAAAACGTGCTTTTTTTGCTATTTAAAATTTGCTATGATGAATTTGTCAGAAAGATGTTTATAAACATGAGAAAAAACAGGAAAGTGCTCTGAGGGCCCAGAGACTGAATAACTGGAGGGTTACGAAAGTATGGAAGAACAGAAAAAACAGGTTTCTCTGTCACTTGCAGTTGTGATCATGATCACGATCATTGCTACACTGTTAGCATGTGTAAAAGGCGGTGTAGGTATTGTTGTGCCACTGTTCCTTGGGTGGGCAGTTGTCTATTGCTTCAGCAGGATCCTTGGCTACGATTTTGATCAGGTTTTTGCAGCAGGACTGAATGCCCTGCGTAAAGCATCCGGCGCTTTGATGATCATGATCTCGGTTGGTATGCTGGTTGGCGCTATGATCTCTGCAGGAACGATCCCGGCATTTATTTATTATGGATTAAAGATCATCAATCCCCGTGTATTTTTACTTTGCTGCTGTATTATCACTGCAGTTATGGCACTGGCAACAGGAACCTCTTATGGTTCAGCTGCATCAGCTGGAATTGCGTTAATGGGAATTGGTACGGCAATGGGAATGCCGGTGGGTATGGTGGCAGCAGCTGTTCTGTGCGGAGCATTATTTGGAGATAAGATCTCACCACTGTCTGATGTGCCGGTCTTATGTTCTGGCCTGGTAGACGGAGAATTGTTTAAAAGCATCCGTTATTCTCTCTGGACCTCAGTACCACCATATGTGATCAGCTGTGTGATCTTTTTGTTTCTTGGTTTTAAATTTGGTGGAAATAATTATGATCCTTCAACGGTGAATGAAGTATTAGTAGGGCTGTCTTCTAATTTCCATATTTCAGTGATCGCCCTTCTTCCTATTGTTGCAGTGATTGCGCTTTTAGTTTTAAAAGTACAGTCTGTTCCGGCAATTATGGGCGGTGCTGTATTTGCAGCGCTGATCGCGATCTTTTATCAGGGAATGGAACCAGGAGCAGCATTTGCAGCTATGTATAAAGGATTTTCTATTGATACAGGTGTAAAAGTAGTAGACAGTCTTTTAAACCGCGGTGGTATTTCCAGTATGGCACAATGTTCATTTATCCTTATTGGCGCAGTTGTACTTGGCGGCATGTTAGACGAAATGGGCGTGATCAACGCATTCTTAAAGCCGGTTATTCCAAAACTGAATTCTGAGCCAAAGATCATTGGAGCTACTTTATTAACATCCTGCTTTATTAATGCAATAGGATCTGCAGCATGGCTTGCACATATCCTGACAGCAAAATTAATGGGACCGGTCTTCAAGAAGAATGAAATTGAACCGGAGCTTCTTTCAAGAACAATGGAAGACGCATATTGTTTTGGAACGATCATTTTCCCATGGCATGCTATGACTATTTATTTTACAGGCGTTCTTGGATGTACATGGAGCGATTATATGCCATATATCTTTTTTAACTACCTGACACCTGTATTTACGATCCTTTGTGCAGTGACCGGAATTGGAATGTATCATAAGTCACATGGTAAAAAAGCGAAATGATCAATATGAGCAGATAAAAAGTAATTGATATATGGAGGATAAAAGTTATGAAACAGTACGATTTTGAAACAGTTACACCACGTTATGAGATCGGTGCCCCAAAGTGGCTGGCTATTAAAAAATATTTTCCAGAAGAACCGGAAGGGATCATTCCTTTTTCTGTAGCAGATATGGAACTTCCAATGGCGCCGGAAATTGTAGAAGGCCTGCAGAAGTTTGTAGGAAAATATGCTCTTGGTTACGGAAAAGCAACAAAAGAATATGTAGATGCGGTCTGCCGCTGGATGAAGGAACGTCATAACTGGGAGATCAAACCGGAATGGCTGGTGTATACAAGAGGCGTGATCAATGCATTTTACGAAAGTGTCCGGGCATTTACAGATCCTGGAGACGGTGTGATCATGTGTACGCCGATCTATTATCCTATGTATGACTCCATTCTGAAAAACGGACGAAAACTGGCAGAGTGCCCGATGATCGACAAAAAAACACATTATGAACTGGATTTTGAATTGTTGGAAGAACTGGCAAAAAAACCGGAAAATAAAATGCTGATCTTCTGTAATCCCCACAATCCAGGAGGCCGTGTGTGGACAAGAGAAGAACTGCAGAAAGTAGCAGATATCTGTATCGCCAATAACGTGATCATTGCTTCTGATGAGATCCATTTTGATCTGCTGGCTCCGGGGGTAGAGCATACCGTATTTGCAAACCTTTCCCAGGAGGCTGCACAGCACTGTGTGATCATGACTGCTCCAAGTAAGACATTTAACCTGGCGGGACTGGAAACATCTAATATCATCATTCCAAATGAAGATCTGAGAAAACGCTATGTGACACAGATCGAACAGGGGTTTATGGATCCAAGATGCTGTCTCCTTGGTTTTGAAGCATGCAGGATCGCTTATACAGAATGCGGTGAATGGCTGGATCAGTTAAATGACCTGATCGCTGGGAACGCAAAACTAGTAGAAGATTTTCTGAAGAAAGAATTTCCAGAGACCTGCTGCATGAAAATGGAAGGAACCTATCTTCTGTGGATGAATTTTTCAGCTCTTGGGATCGAAAGCAGGAAAATGGGTGAAGTACTCCGCAAAGACGGAAAACTGTTCTTTGATGACGGATATATCTTTGGCACAGCTGGCGAAGGATATGAACGCTGGAACCTTGCATGCCCAAGAAAATATGTAGAAGAAGCCCTTCCAAGACTGAAAGAAGTATTAAACCGCTATCGTACAAAGTGAATAAATATCATACATACAGGAGGAAAATAAAATGAACAACTTTACTATGATCGGCAGCCATTTATGCCCAAATACCATTTATGCGATCGTAAAATGCAAGGAAGCAGGATGCACCTTTACATTTAAGGATATTTCAGCCAGTCTTGCTGATCTGAGAGAATTACTTGCTGTACGGGACAGCGCACCGGCTCTGGCAGAGTTTGTAAAAGAAGGAAAGATCGGTATTCCATGTTTTGTACTGGAAGACGGTACTGTAACAATGGATCTAGAAAAAGTTTTAAAGTAAAAGAGGAAAAATTATGGTAATGTCGGTAATTGTAATGCTGACGGCAATGGCAGCCGGGTTTATCCAGGCGGTATCCGGTTTTGGCGGTGCGCTCATCATGATGATGACTCTTCCCTTCTTTTTCTCTATGGGAATATCTACGGCGCTGGCCGGACTGATCTGTGTGCCAATGTGCATCACTATTGCATGGAAATACCGGAAAAAGATCCGCCTGGAGCTGGTACTGGTCCCGGCCGTGATCTATCTGGTAGTCAGCGGTATCTGTATTAAGGTGGCAGCAGCGATTAACCTGGACAGCCTGAAAGCTGTATTTGGTATTTTACTGATCGGTCTGGCTGTGTATTTTAACTTTTTTTCATCTAACCTGCATATCCGGGCAGATTTTAAGACAGCCCTGATCTGCGCGGGGATCTCTGGAATTACAGGAGGACTTTTTGGAATCGGCGGACCTCTTTTAGTGCTGTATTATCTGGCTACCACTGACGATAAAGAGTCGTATCTGGGTACGATCAATCTGGTATTTTCTATTACAGAAGGTTACAGCGCCATTATGCGTTACTGCAGCGGCCTGATCTCAATGAATCAGGCTTCCCTGATCCTTCTTGGATTTGTTACAATCCTTATAGGAAGATATTTAGGAAGCCAGGTAGTGGACCGTCTTGACGGGGAAAAAATGAAAAAGTGTATTTACCTGCTGCTTGCTTTATCAGGACTGGTAACATTCCTGCGGGCTATGGGCTGGTTTTAGACTTAGGAGAGTGATGTATGGCACAGTTTGGTTTTTTATACGATTAGACTAGATGCATTGGATGTAATGCATGTCAGATAGCCTGTAAAGACCAGAATAATCTGGAAAATGGAATGGTATTTCGCAGAGTTGTGACTGTGGAAGATCAGGGATTTATGCATTACTCCGGTGCATGCAATCACTGCAAAGACGCCGCCTGCGTAAAGGCGTGTCCAACGGGAGCAATGCATTACCGTGAGGACGGCACAGTGGGACATGACAGAGGAAAATGCATTGGCTGCGGGACCTGTACCTGGGCCTGTCCTTATGGAGTCCCGAAGCTGAGCCATAAATATGGAACTGCCATGAAATGCACCTCCTGTTATCCAAGAAGAAAAGAAGGAAAACAGCCTTTTTGCGTAGAGGCCTGTGTGACGCATTGTCTGGAATTTCGTGATCTTGACGCATTGACTTTAGAAGAAGAAAAAGGTCTGGTAAGAGAACTGGATATTCTCCCAAAGGCGTCCAAAACACAGCCGTCTTTGCGGATCAGAAAGAAGAAGCAGGAGATATATTATGAATAGATCATATGTCATACTGGGAAGTGGGATCGCGGCAGTTTCCGCGATCCGTGAGATCCGTTCCTGTGACCAGAGCAGCCACATCACCATGATCTCACAGGAAAAGGAACTGCCTTATACAAGACCGCTTTTAAGTAAAACATGGTTTCGCACATTAAAAAGAGAAGGAATGTTTATACGTGATGAAGCATGGTATGACGAACAAAAGGTGAAACGGATCCAGGGAGCGGTGATCGATCATGCAGATCTGGAAAAACATGCAGTATATCTTCAGGACGGACAGGAAATATATTATGATAAAGGAATTTATGCTTTAGGTGCCTCCTGTTTTATGCCTCCTTTTAAGGGAAAAGATAAGGCGGGAGTTTTTATGGTCCGTACCATTTCTGATTTTAATCAGATACGCAGCAGACTGGCTTTGGCTGAAAATGCAGTGGTGATCGGCGGTGGTGTGATCGGTCTGGAAATGGCATGGGAGCTTAAACAGACAGGCTGTAATGTAACGATCCTGGAGGCAGGTCCCCGTCTTATGGGACGCCTTTTAGACCCGCAAAGCGCAGGCGTTTTAACAGAAAAAATAGAAAATGCCGGAATTCCGGCTTATGCAGGTGTACAGATTGAAGAACTGACCGGAGAAGAAGAGGCAGACGGAGTCAGGCTGGCAGACGGAAGGTGGTTTCCGGCGCAGCTTGTTATTGTCTCCTGTGGTGTGCGCGCCAATATAGCAGTGGCATCAGGATCCGGGCTGGAATGTGACAGAGGTGTTCTGGTAAATGATCATCTCTGGACCTCTTCTGATGAATGGCTGGCAGCTGGTGACTGTATCCAATGGAAACAGCCAAATCCGGGACTTTGGAATTATTCCGCCAGATCAGGTGAGGTCGCAGGGTGGAATTTGGTCCATGACGAACACCAATACCGCAGTTTCATTCCCCCGGCAGAGCCTGTGATCTTAAGCGCAATGGGAACCAGCCTCTTCAGTATTGGCAATATTTTAGAAGAGGGAGAGGTAGAGATCAAGGTCACACAGGAAAGGAAGACAGGAAGAGATATAAAATTTAAGGTCAACCGTCATGAAGGAGATACAGAGTTTTATGAAAAACGATTTTTTAGAAATGGTGTACTTTGTGGGGCTGTTCTTATAGGAAATCTGGGAGCTATGATGAATATCCGGGCTGAACTGGAGCATCAGGTATAGAAAGGAAGCATAACATGGCAAAAAGGATTGGCCCTTTGCTGGAACAATATTTTCGCTTTTTTCAGTCAAAAGAATATGCACTTAAAATCTGTGAAAGTTTTTCTGACTGGGATCAGCATACCAAAAGAGAATGGAGTCTGTTATACGATTATCTGTTTCGTGGAACAGATGCAGATCTTAAGATGCCTTTGTGGGCATCTGTAAGTCAGGAAGAGCATGTACTTTTAAACCAGACAACACTGGAAGTGATCCGAATTTATCATAAATGGGGATATGCTCCAGTGGAAATGGACGGTAATCCACCAGATTATATAGGAGAACAGCTGCGTTTTCTGGCCTACCTTGTTTCCGGGCTCTGTTATGAACAGGGCCAGAAGAACAAAGAGCAGACAGAAAAGATTGCCCAGGCAGCGGATGATCTTGTTCAGGAATATACCCTTGGAAACAGTAAAGCAGTGTGGAAAGCTGCATCTGGGTATCAGGAGTGCTTTCAGGGAATGAAAGACTATCTGAAAGAGATCGTAAAATGGCTTGCTCAAATGGACTGGAAGCAGATAGAAAACGCGGATCTGGAAACAGAGACATTTTCTAAGATCTGTCAGAATAGCCTGAACCAGGAAATCCCGGTGAAGGAGCCTTATATTGTTCCTACAGGCGGGATCAATAACTGCGGCGGGATCTGTGTGATCCGGCCAACCATACAGGAAGGCTGTATGTTAAATATCCAGTCAGACTGTTCTTCTAATGATCCCCAGATCCGTGCCTGTGTCCGGGGCAGAGGATACAGGAAAACCTTCTTAAATTCTGACAGACTGCGTTATCCTATGAAACGTGTGGGAGAGCGTGGAAGCGGAAAATTTGAAAGGATCAGCTGGGAAGAAGCTGTAAAAATGATAACAGAAAACTGGATCAGGATCCGGGATATCTATGGTCCTTCTTCCAGGTTTGTGGCTCACGGAACCGGAGTTACAGGGATCATGCGTCCAGGTGTGCTGATGCAGCGTTTATTGTCTCTTGACGGCGGTTATCTGGGATTTTTCAATAATTACAGTGCAGCCTGTGTAAATTATACCACCCCCTATATTTTTGGAACGACCCAGTGCGGCAACAGTCCGGCAGATATGCTGAATACCAGATTATTGATCTTATGGGGACATAACCCGGCAGAAACGATCTTTGGGCCGGAACGCAATTATTACTTGTCTTTGTTAAAAAGCCGGGGAGTAAAGATCGTTCTCATTGATCCCCGTCTTAGCCAGACAGGTGTCTCTTATGCAGACGAATGGTTTGCCATAAAGCCGTCTACAGATGCAGCTTTAGCAGATGCCATGGCCTATGTGATCTGGTCTGAGGGTCTGCAGGATCAGGAATTTATGGACCGGTGCTGTATTGGATTTGATGAAGAACATATGCCGGATCATATTCCAGCCGGACAAAGCTATCATGCCTATCTGTTTGGTGAACAGGACGGAATCAAGAAAACACCAGAATGGGCAGAAGACATTACCGGGATCCCGGCAGAAAGAATACGGAAACTGGCAAGAGAATATGCAACTACAAAACCGGCATGTATTTCTAGCGGACTCGGAGCTCAGCGTCATGGAAACGGAGAGCAGGGAGTACGCGGGATCTGCATGTTATCCTGTCTGACCGGAAATATAGGAATTCCCGGAGGCGGAACTGGTGGAAATGATATTCCGGCAGAACATAAGACACCAGGTTTATTTATTAATCAGGTGAAAAATCCGTATCCTGGACAGATACCTGTCTTTTTATGGACAAAGGCGGTTGAACAGGGAACTTCCATGACACCAAAGGAAGACCGGTTAAAGGGAGTAGAAAAGCTGTACAGCAATATTAAAATGATATTTTCCCTTGCAGGCAATACTCTGATCAATCAACATTCTAATATTAATGATACGATCCGTATTTTAAAGGATGATACAAAATGTGAATTTCTGGTCTGTTCCGATATTTTCATGACTCCAAGTGCCAGATACTGTGATCTGGTGCTTCCGGCTGCTTCTGTATTTGAAACAGAAAATATGGTAGCACCGTGGAGAGGGGGCAATTATCTTTTAAAGAATAATAAAGTATTAGATCCGCTGTTTGAATGCCGCTTTGAGTGGGACTGGATGAAAGAGCTTGCAAAAAATCTGGGCCTTTATGATGCATTTATACAGGAAAGGCCAGAGGTTAGCGACTGGTTGAAGGATTGTTATGAACTGCTTCGGGAAAAAGAAGCAGAGCTTCCGGATTATCAAACATTCAGTAAAAAAGGCGGTTGGAAATATAAGAAGCCGGTGATCGGGATCGCCTTTGAAAAAGAGGCTGCAGATCCTGTAAAGCATCCATTTCCAACACCTTCCGGGAAGATTGAGATTTTTTCTAAGCGGCTGTATGAAATGGGAGAATGGGATCAGATCCCGGCAATCCCCAAATATGTTCCCTGCCCAGAAGGACCTGGGGATAAGAAGGCAGAAAAATATCCATTACAGCTGATCGGCTGGCATACACGCAGAAGATGTCATTCTATTCACGATAATAATGAGTGGCAGGATGAGGTAGAACTTCCAGGCCTGTGGATCCACCCCAAGGATGCAGAAGAAAGAAATATAAAAAATGGGGATATGACGGAAATCTGGAATGAACGGGGAAAAGTACGTATTCCTGCGATTGTAACAAACAGGATTCGAGCGGGTGTAGTGGCTATGTCCCAGGGCGGCTGGTATCATCCGGATAAAACAGGGACAGACTGCAGAGGCTCTATTAATGTGCTGACTTCTACAGAATATCCTACGCCTTTAGCCAAAGGAAATCCCCAGCATACCAATCTGGTGGAAGTCCGGGCCGTGCCTGGTGAGAGGAAAGTTTGAAAGTTTAAATGATTTTATGTAGAGACAAAGGAGAAAACAGCATGAGTGCAAAAGCAGAATATGCAGTTTCATTACATGCACAGGGATATAACTGTGCCCAGTCAGTAGCCTGTACCTTTTGCAAAGAATTTGGGGTAGATGAAAAAGAAATGTTTAAGATCGCTGAAGGCTTTGGTCTTGGCATGGGAATAATGGAAATGTGTGGAGCCCTTACCGGCGCGATTATGGTGATCGGCTTGGCAAACAGCGTAGGTGATCTGAAGAGCGGAAAAGCTACAAAAGGCAGTACTTATAAACTGAATAAAGAACTTGTGAAAAAATTTAAAGAAAAGAATGGAGCCTATCTGTGTCATGAACTTAAGGGAGTGGCAACAGGAAAGGTTCTCTGCAGCTGCCCACAGTGTATTACAGATGCAGTGAATATATTAGAGGAATATTTAGAAGAGCAAAAGAAAGAGAAATAGAAAACTGTTTGCATAATTGTGTATACATGTGCTATACTTAAAAGAGTAACAAAAGCGCAGTTTGGAGCTTTATGCAGGAAATGAAAGCCGGCTTTAGCCATTGCCCCGGGAGAGTTGTTCCGGAAATGGCCAGCCGGCTTTTTTGTTACACCGTTATTTCTAAAAGAAAATAACGAAAGCCTGCTAATAAAAAGTCAAGTGTTTTTTGAAGAAAATTTCAGAAATCCGAT
>CAVIPV010000018.1:0-28893 GCA_963644495.1 Prevotella sp.
GAAAGCAGCTGCTTCGCAGCCTGAAAATGGTTCTGGATAATATGGAAGAGGCATTAAGCTCTGATTCCCTGGAAGACTTCATCTCCTATGATCACCAGTTTCATCTTCTGATCGTTAACTATCTCCACAATGATGAATTCAACCAGATCTTCCAGCGCCTGCTGTACCTGATCCATTTAACTTCCCAGGATGCCCTTTCCGCAGAAGGACGTATTCAGGGAACTGTGGATGAGCATCTGGCTTATTACAATGCAGTAAAAGAAGGTAACGGACAGAAAGCTTATAATATCATGATCGAACATCTGATGATGCCTCTTAAGGTACATGGGAAGAAATGAGTCTGAAACTGTGAAATGCAAAACAACAAAGCAGATACTGCAAAAGCCGCCTGGATGGGCGGCTTTTTTGCATTCATGACTACTGCCGGTCTTATGACCGATATTTTACATTTTTTGATTCTTAACCTTCCAGTTCTCTTACCAGGTTCACCATTTCAATGGCACCAAGAGCACAGTCATAGCCTTTATTCCCGGCTTTTGTTCCTGCACGCTCAATGGCCTGCTCAATGTTATCTGTAGTCAGTACTCCAAACATGACCGGAATATCGCTTGCCAGGGAAACATTGGCAATTCCTTTTGAGACCTCGCTGCATACATAATCATAATGGCTGGTTGCTCCTCTTATAACAGCGCCCAGGCAGATTACTGCGTCATATTTTCCGCTTTTTGCCATCTTGGAAGCGATCAGAGGGATCTCAAAAGCACCTGGAACCCATGCAAGGTCGATATCCTCATCCTTTACATCATGGCGCACCAGGCCGTCTCTGGCTCCTGCCACCAGTTTGGATACGATAAATTCGTTAAATCTGGCTGCTACAATTCCTACTTTGATCTCTTTTGCTACTACTTTTCCTTCTAATGTACGCATATTCTTTATTTCCTTTCGTATATATGTTATTTTATTTTTTTCATGATCGTACGTTTTCTTTCCCTTACTGCCTGCCGATAAACCGTTTGGGCGGTTACTTACTGCAGCATGTGTCCCATACGGATCTTTTTGGTCTGGAGATAAAAATGGTCATATTCTGTTTCCTGCATCTGGATCGGCACCCGCTCTGTGATCTTAAGACCAAAAGCAGACAGCTGATATACTTTGTCCGGGTTATTGGTCAGCAGGCGCATGCTCCTTACTCCCAGGTCACGCAGGATCTGTGCACCAATGTAATACTCTCTTTCATCCCCCTTAAAACCAAGAGCCAGATTGGCTTCCAAAGTATCCATTCCCTGTTCCTGCAGTTCATAGGCCCTTAATTTATTGATCAGGCCAATGCCTCTGCCTTCCTGGCGCATATACAGCAGGACGCCTCTTCCCTCTTTTTCGATCTGGGTCATGGCCGATGCAAACTGCTGGCCGCAGTCGCAGCGCAGAGAACCAAACACATCCCCTGTAAGGCATTCTGAATGGACTCTGCAAAGCACATCTTCTCCATTTCCTATATCTCCTTTTACCAGTGCCACATGATGTTCCCCGTTTAACCGGTTTATGTAGCCGTACGCTGTAAATACACCATATTTTGTAGGCATCTTGGTGATGGTCACCCGCTCTACCAGCTGTTCATGGACTTTTCTGTATTCCTGAAGGTCTTTAATGGTGATAAATTTGATATTCCATTTTTTCGCCAGTTCCTTTAACTGTGGGGTGCGCATCATGGTTCCATCTTCTTTCATGATCTCACAGCAAAGACCGCATTCCTTTAAACCAGCCAGGCGGCAAAGGTCTACTGTGGCCTCGGTATGGCCGTTGCGCTCTAAAACACCATTTTTCTTTGCAAGAAGTGGAAACATATGGCCTGGGCGCCTAAAATCTTCCGGCTTTGCATCCTCTGCTACACACCGCATGGCTGTGATGGAACGTTCTGCTGCGGAAATTCCCGTGGTAGTGTCTACACAGTCGATGGATACAGTAAATGCCGTTTCATGGTTATCTGTATTTTTTGCCACCATCTGAGGCAGGTTTAATTTCTCCACAAATGCTTCTGACATAGGCATACAGATCAGGCCACCGTTGCGCTCTAAAACACCATTTTTCTTTGCAAGGAGCGGGAACATGTGGCCCGGACGTCTGAAATCTTCCGGCTTTGCATCTTCTGCTACGCACCGCATGGCTGTGATGGACCGCTCTGCTGCGGAAATGCCAGTAGTGGTGTCTACGCAGTCAATAGATACAGTAAATGCGGTTTCATGGTTATCTGTATTCTTGGTCACCATCTGGGGCAGTTTTAATTTTTCCACATAGGCTTCTGACATAGGCATACAGATCAGGCCTTTTCCGTGGACCGCCATGAAATTAATATTTTCCGTAGTTGCAAATTCCGCCGCACAGATAAAATCCCCTTCATTTTCCCGGTCCGGATCATCCGTCACAAGAATCAGTTTTCCCTGTCTTAAATCTTCCAGTGCTTCCTCTACTGTATTAAATCCATTTTCTGTATTCTTTACCTGATCCATGATATTTCTCCTCTCTTTTGTCTCATATATTCCCGTAATCTTTTTAATCCATCACTGTTTAGTAACCGTTAGTATCCGTATTGTGCCAGTTTTTCTCTTGTTATTCCCTGAGTTTTTTTCTCACTCACATTCCTTGTAGTTTCGTGAGGATTTTTCTCACATATAAACTTTTCCACATATTTTCCTACAATATCATTTTCCAGATTCACCAGGTCTCCTGCTCTGCGCTCTCCCAGGGTGGTAACAGTCCGTGTATGTGGTATGGTAGAAACGGAAAATGATGTCTGTGTTACCTTCGCCACTGTAAGGCTGATGCCGTCAATAGCAATAGAACCTTTTTCTACGATATATCGAAGGATCTGTGGCGGTGCCTCTATGGTATACCAGATTGCCAGACTGTCTTCTTTTATCTCTGTAATCTTTCCCGTGCCGTCAATATGACCGGATACAATATGTCCGCCAAACCTGCCGCCTGCTGCCATAGCCCGCTCCAGATTTACACTGCTTCCCGGTTTCAGCATTTTAAGGGAAGTGCGGTTTAATGTTTCATGCATCACATCTGCCTGAAACTCATTTTTTGAAAAAGAAGTAACTGTAAGGCAGATCCCGTTTACCGCTATGCTGTCACCTTTGTGGATATCTTCCATTATCTTCTGCGCTTTTATAGTAAGGACTGCCTGGCTGGCTGTTTTCATGATCTTGCTGATAATGCCTTTTTCTTCAATGATCCCTGTAAACATTTCTCTCCACCTCTCCTTCTATAAGCAGGTCATCTCCCAGGAAGCTCACCTTTTTATGTTTGACCAAAAATGCCTGATCCGGTTCTTCCACGCCTCTTCCTTCCACCGGAGTCTTGGCTGTTGTTCCTCCAAAAAGCTTTGGGGCTATGTAAGCCTGCACTTTCTGAACAATTCCCGCTTCCAGCGCCGCCCAGTTAAGAGTGCCGCCGCCTTCTAACAGGATGCTGTCGATCTTTTCATTCCCCAGCTGTTCCATAAGATGATCCAGATCAATGTGATTCATTTTTTTCTCTGTTAAAAGGATCTTGCAGCCTGCTTCTTTATAGGGCCTTTGTAGTTCTTCATCTGGTACACAGCAGGCAATGATCGTCGGGATCTCCTTTGCGGTTTTTACGATTTTCGAAGTAACAGGCGTCTTTAAATGGGTATCGCAGACAATACGGATGGGATCTCTCCCACCTTCTATGCGGCAGTTAAGCATAGGATCATCTGCCAGTACTGTACCGATTCCCACCATGATAGCTGTATTTTTCTTCCTATGCTCATGTACATGGCGTCTGGCTTCTTCCCCGGTCACCCACTTAGAAGCGCCGGTATAAGCTGCGATCTTCCCGTCCATGGTCATTGCATATTTCATGGTCACATAAGGACGGCTGGTCTGGATGTAATGAAAAAATGCCTGATTTAATGCATCGCATTCTTCTTTTAATACATGTTCCGTTACCTGAATCCCATGATCTTTCAGGATTCGGATCCCCTTTCCGCCTACTAAGGGATTGGGGTCTCTGGAACCAGTTACCACCCGGCTGATCCCTGCTTCAAGGATCGCATCTGTACAGGGCGGCTGCTTGCCGTGGTGGCAGCAGGGCTCTAAGGTTACATAAATGGTCGCCCCTTCTGGTGACCGGGTGCAGGAAGCCAGAGCATTTCGCTCCGCATGGGGTTCCCCATATCTTTCATGATATCCCTGACCAATAATACAGCCATCCTTTACGATCACTGCCCCAACCACAGGATTGGGGGCTGTATAACCGTATCCCTTTTTTGCCAGTTCAATGGCTAAAGACATATTTTTTTCATCTTCACTGTAATTTTCTGCAGTTTTCAAACTTTCCCCTCCTTGTCTACTTCCAGAACAATCAGCGGACGCGCCACTGGCGCCTCCTCCATATGCATGGCAACAAAAAAACGCCCTGGATCTTATCTCATTCTCCAGAACGTTTTGTAAAAAATTGGAAATTTAGAAAAGCTTTCAGCCAGTTCAAACATCTTTAAAAATCAAAAAGCTCTGAAACAATCACTGTTCCAGAGCTGATGTTCAACAAATATCTGATACTGTATCTTACTATATCTTTTATCCTGTTTCTATCTTCTTTCATCCAGACTTTACTGTCGGCCTCGGAATCTCACCGAATCATGCCTTACGGCTCGTGGGCTATACCACCGGTGGGGAATCACACCCCGCCCTGAAGATCATATTCACTTGTTTTCTATTTTTTCCTCATCTTCAGAATATTTCCTGCCTTTTCAAAGTCCCGTCTGGCATCTGCCACCTGCCTGATGTGACTTTCTACTGTGGTACAGCAGCCCCCCACTGCCGTTGCTCCGTTCTGGAAATAAGACAATGCATAGTCATAAAAAGTACATTTATCATTGGTTCCATGCCAGTTTTTCGTAGTCGGATCATATTCCTCTCCGCTGTTTGGATAAACTGCAACAGGCAAATCTGTGCCAGAACACAGCTCCCGGATCAAACTGTCTATGTAAGCAGGCTTGGTACAATTTACACCCAGCATTTTCAGGTGGGGATATTTATGGACATCCTGAGAAAATATCTTTGCACATTCAGCGATCTTTACACCTTCGTTAATATGATTCTCATCCCCGCAGGAGAAACTGATCCAGTAATCTGCCCCTATTTCTTCTGCGATCTGCGCTTCCACCAGAGTTTCTTTTAAGGACGGCTGTGTTTCCATAAGAAGCAGGTCTGCTCCTGCTTCCCAGAGAAGTTCCATTCTGTGCTTATGAAATTCATAAAGTGTCTCTTCCGATACACCATAATTTCCCCGGTATTCAGAACCGTCTGCCAGATATGCCCCATATTTTCAAGAGCCGTAGACATAGAACCATCTAATACAAGAAGTGGTGATCCCGCCAGTATTTTTTCCAATGATGTGCGTTTTAAAGCCATGTTATCGACCTCTTTCATTAGTTTATCTATTTATTATACTCTATTTTCCGATTATTTCGTCTATTTTCTCTTATTGATTCTTTTTTATTTTTATGATAGGATACAAAACGCATTTTTCATACACTGTAAAAATTGCAAATCCCCCAAAACAATTACAGGAAATATACTACTATGAAAGATTTAACAAAAGATTCCCCTTCTAAAGTAATGATCTCTTTTGCCATTCCGGTAGCTCTTGGAAATATTTTCCAGTTATGCTACAGTCTGGCTGATACCCGCGTAGTAGGCAGTACCTTAGGAGAATCCGCTCTTGCCGCCGTAGGGGCCAGCACTTCGATCAGTACCCTTTTTATCGGTTTTCTTTCCGGCCTTACCAACGGTTTCTCCCTTTTGATTGCGCTCCAATTTGGTGCAAAGCGAAAACAGAGTGTTACACGTTATGGAGCCGGCTGTTTACTTCTTGGAACTATTACCGCTTTGTTTTTAACTGTCGTCTGCGTTTTAAGCCTGCCATTTATCCTGCAGTTATTAAATGTTCCCACTCTTTTGCTGGAACAGGCTACCGCTTATATACGCGTTATTCTTTTAGGTCTTTTGGCTACTATGCTCTATAATGGCTGTGCCGCTATGCTGCGCGCGGTAGGTGACACAACGGCTCCACTTTTATTTCTGCTGTTTGCCACAGCATTAAATGTTGCCTTAGACCTGCTTTTTATCCTGAAATTCGGTCTGGGAGTTGCCGGAGCTGCCTGGGCTACTGTATTATCCCAGTCCCTTTCTGCGATCATAAGTCTGATCTATATGGTCAAACGGTACTCTTTTTTCCGTTTCACATCTGAAGACTTCAAATTAAAACTTAAGGAAGTCAAAGACCTGTACGCTTCCGGTCTTTCCATGGCAGCCATGATGTCACTGGTATTTTTCGGAACCTTATCTCTTCAGCGTGCCATTAATACCTTTGGACAGGATATTATCGTTGCCCATACAGCTGCCCGCAAGATCACAGAATTTTTCATGCTTCCATTTACTGTTATGGGTGTAACTATGGCTACTTACTGTGGTCAGAATATGGGTGCTGGAAAAATAGACCGCATCCTTGCTGGGATCCGTCAGGCACTGATCCTTACCTGGATCTGGTCCTTAGGGATGATCCTTGTAAGTTATACGGTTGCTCCATGGCTTATATGGCTGGTGACTGGATCTAAAAATCCGACGGTTATTTCCAATGCCTCCTGGTATCTGAAAACCGATACGCTCTTCTATTTTGCGCCTGCTGCCATTTCTATCTTAAGAAACGGTCTCCAGGGAATGGGAGATCACATTACTCCCGTTTTTTCCAGTATGATCGAGCTGGTAGGAAAAGTCATTGCCGCCTTTGTCCTTGCACGGATTTTCCAGTATTGGGGCATTATTATGGCAGAGCCTATTGTATGGGTGCCTATGGTCATTCCACTTATTATAAAAGCCAGAAAACTGCTGTGATATGTTTTCACAACAGCCTTCTGGCTTTTTATTTATATGTTTTCTTCTGCTTTATTTTATGATCTCTTCTGCTCTCTCAAGCGCTGCAGTAATATTCGGGCAGAAATTCTCTTCTCCAACCAGATCTGTAAATCCGGCCTTTTTCATTGCCTTCATCGGCTGCTCATTTACATGGGAGAATACAACGGTCACGCCCTTGCTTTTGCAGGTCTTTGTAAGCGCAGTCAGGGCGTTCATGGCTGTGCTGTCCAGTGCAAGAACCGCTCTCATGCGCAGTACCAGGCATTTTGCGCTCTCTTCTACTACAATGTGCTCAATGGCATCAGAAGCGCCAAAGAACAGCGGTCCGCTTACTTCATAAACACGGATCTCGGCTGGAAGCATGCGCAGATTTTCATTAACAGCTACAGTATCATCATCCGTATATACCCAGCTTTCTGCCTTTGTCTCTTCGCTCATTCTCTTGATGAACAGCAGACATGCAAGGATCATACCTACTTCGATGGCTACTACCAGGTCAAATAATACGGTGAGTACAAATGTTACCACCAGCACCAGGATATCGCTCTTTGGAGCTGTTTTTACTAACTGTACAAAGGTACGCCACTGGCACATATTATAAGCTACCACAAACAGGATCGCTGCAATAGTAGGCATGGGGATCATGCCTGCATATGGCATCAGGACTACCAGAACGATCACCAGTGTAATAGAGTGTACCATACCTGCAACTGGTGTACGGCCTCCATTTTTAATGTTTGCTGCTGTACGTGCAATAGCGCCTGTTGCCGGGATACCGCCAAATAAGGCGGAAGCAATGTTTCCGGCTCCCTGTGCCACTAATTCCATATCAGAGCGGTGTTTTCCGTTGATCATGCCGTCTGCAACCACACAGGAAAGCAGGGACTCGATAGCTGCCAGGATCGCAATGGTAAATGCATTTGGAATAGCTGCCTGTACAATCTCAAAGTTTACAGCCGGCAGGTGGAATGACGGAAGGGCATTGCTGATGGTATACAGATTTCCAATGGTAGAAACCTTTAATGGAAGGAATTTTACCATAAGAATGCCAACGATAACTGCGATCAGGGAACCTGGAATCTTCTTAAAAATATAAGGAGAAACGATCAGGATCGCCAGACTGACAGCGCCTACGATGAGAGCTGCCGGATTAACAGTTCCAATATTTTCCAGAAATGCTGCCAGCTTTTCCATTGTCTCGATCGGACGGACCCCATCCGGATAAGTTACACCGAAGAAGTCCTTTAACTGTCCAATTACAATGGTAACAGCAATACCGGAGGTAAAACCGGTTGTAATGGTATATGGGATAAATTTAATCAGGCTTCCAAAACGGCAGATGCCCATCAGGATCAGAAATACGCCTGCAAGTACAGTTGCGATCACAAGACCGTCCATTCCGTCTCTTGCCACGATACCTGCTACGATGGTAGCAAATGCTGCTGTTGGTCCGGCGATCTGTACGCTGCTGCCCCCCAGAGCCGAGATAACGAATCCAGCTACAATAGCCGTGAAAATACCTGCCTCAGGACCTACGCCAGACGCCAGTGCCAGAGCGATGGACAGAGGAAGGGCAATGATCGCCACGATAATACCTGCTGTCACGTCTTTTACAAACTGGGACTTGTCATAGGACTTTAAGGCTGTGAATAACATGGGTTTTAAGTTGCTCATTTTACCTTTGTCCTTTCATTTTCCTTTGTTTCTGCTTTTTTACACACGTAAGCTTGATTATAGCATAAATAAAACGTTAAAAAACTGATATTTTTTATGTTTCTATTAAAATACATTTTTTCTCAATTCAAACCCTGTTTTTAGTACAAAAATACCCGGTTATCCAGCCGTAAGCCACCAAATATCCGGGTACACACTCATATTTCATCTGTAGAAAACACAAGAATCCTCTCTCTTGGATCTTCCCCTTCAAAAAGATCCCTACAGTCCACCTCATCCACAAAAACCAACTCTCCCACTGTCATCAGATACGCCACATACTCATCCGAAGGATAGTAAAAAAACAGCAGCATCTTTCTCGGCTCTTCATAATAAGACTCCAGGATCTTTTTTATCACCTTTTTCAATATTTCTACAGAAAAGGGATTAAAAAAATACATGCGGTCCGCTTTCAGCGGCACAGAAAAACTGGCCGCATCTGCCAGCTCAAAGCCTGTTTTTGCAGCAGATACAGCCATTTTCTGATTTTCCAGGGCATTATTCCAGATCCGTTCATCATACTCCACACCGATGCAGCTGCACCGGGTCTGGTAAGACAGATAAAAATCCACCCGTCCTTTGCCGCAGCCATAATCGATAAGCGTATTTCCCTTGCGGATATAGCCGATATTGGCTAACCGTTCCAGCACGCAGTAAGGCGTAGGCTCATAAGGATAATGATACTGGTCCGCCCTTGAATCATCCCGTCCCATGGTCTTGATATGAAGAAGTTTGTCCCATTTATTTTCGTCGGTCTTCATTTAACATATTCTCCGGTATCATATTGTTTCAAAATATCCAGACGTTTAAAAAACATCTCTTTCCATTCTGGCGCATTTTCAAAAAGTGTTTCGTCAACAGGCTTGATCTGACGAAGTCCCACTTTTCTTACACCTTCAATGGCTGCTTCTTTCTGAGATTTTCTCTCAGGGTACACAGTCTGGCAGTTTGCTCCTTCTACTGTATCATATCTTCCAAAACTCATATTAAAATCCATGATCGGATACATAGAAATACACTGATTAGTACGGTTATCCACCACAAAGCCCCAGTTTTCCGGATGCCGGTCTGTATTTCCCACCAGATAATCCAATATATTCATTCCATAGTAAGTTACCGGATCCAGTTTAATACATTCTTCCAAAACATCGAGATCATGATTTAACGCATAGATCTCAAAAGCCATTTTGGATATGATCGAATACTCTTTCGAAGTTATGATCTGGCTTTCTGTTATCGGCTGCCCATCATATGTTCCCGCTTTATAAGTAACCTGCTTAAAATCAAAGCACTGGCATAACTGGCTTGCCAGAAGTTCTCTCTTTACTGAATCATCTCCGCCGTCCTTTAACAAGATAAACGCATCTTTTCTTCTGATCCATGCTTTTGGAAAGCACCCTTTAGTAGACGTAGACAGATCCGGCGCCAGTTCCTGATTTGTAACTGTCATGGGCTTTCCCCGCAGAGAAAGCTCTACTACTGCTTCATTTAAAGAATTATCATAAAGATTTAACTGTTTAAAGCTGACCTCTTCTCCTTTTTTTCTCACCCAATAAATATCCGTAAGAGACACACAGTGATAGGACAAAGCTATCTTCGCACGGTCTTTATCGGTGATCGCCTGGGCCATTCCTATACTGTTTAATATCTCTTTCGCATACTTCCGGTCCAGGGACAGTACTCTTGACGCACACCAATGATAAAAATTATTCATATTATTGATCAATGTATCAAAGTCATTTTCTGCTTCCAGATACAGATCATAGGGTAAAAACACCTCATCCAGGATCTCCGCTTCTCCTCTTACATTGATCTGGGCCACTTGCCTTTCTCCATGCATGACTTCATAGCACGGAATATCATTTTTTACCGGTTTTTGAGAAGTATTATCCACAAGATCCAGATTTATGCTGTCAACTAAACCATTGTTCACATTCATCACCATTTTTATTCTTCACCAAACACTGTGTATTCTACTTTACGAACCCATTTCTTCTGGTCACTTCCTTCCAGATATGACCAGAACATGATATATATTTTTTTGCCATCTATTACTGCAATCTGCGCCGGTGTACTAAGGCCTGTCCCTCTGGATTGAAAATTCACACATGTCAGCTTAATACTATTTTCTGTTTTCTCTGTTTTAATACTTTGTTTTTGCAGACTGTCATTGATAAATTTCAAAACAAAGCGCAGGTTGTAGGAATTATCTCCTGTAATATCCAGCGTAAGATCTGCATTTTCATCAAATAAAAATACCGTTCCATGATCCAGAATTTCTCTCTTCCCGGAGCTTAATTTAACCTGCATATTTTTGCCCTCTGTTTCATCATTTTTTATTATTCTAACACGCAAAAACTGCCTCAACAAGGGTATTCTTACGCCCTATTCTCCCATTTCATCCAACAACTGCCCGATCTTCGACACAAACAGATCAAAAGCAACATCATTTTTACCGCTGTTGATGACCACATCTGCCTTGGATCTGGTTGGCTCTACGTACAGGTAGTGCATAGGCTTTACGGTAGTCAGGTACTGGTCGATGATGCCTCTTAAATCTCTTCCACGCTCTTCTACATCTCTGGTAATACGGCGGAGGATACGCTCATCTGCGTCTGCTTCCACGTACACCTTAATATCAAACAGTTCCCGGATCCGTGGATCTGCCAGCAAAAGGATGCCTTCTACCAGGATCACCGGCCTTGGTTCAATGGTGATCACCTGGGCGGAGCGGTTGTGCTGGCTGTAGTCGTAGACCGGGCACTGGATGCTGTGTCCGGCTTTTAATTCTTTTAAATGTTCCACCAAAAGGTCTGTTTCCAGAGAATCCGGGTGGTCATAATTTACCTTTACGCGCTTTTCAAAGGGGATACCATCCTGTCTGCGGTAGTAATTATCGTGATAAATAACCACTACCTTATCCCCAAAATATTCCTTGATCCGGTTTGTAAATGTGGATTTGCCGGAACCTGAACCTCCGGCGATGCCGATAATAATGCTCTTCATCTTTATTCGCCTTTCTTAATGCCAAACTCTTCCGGCATAAATCTTGGACAGATGTTCTCTGATGTACAAATAACCGTAGATGCCAGTCTGGTGCCGATGCCGCAGGCTTCCCGCAGGGATTTTCCATATGTAAGACCAATGCACACACCTGCAAAGAAAGCATCTCCTGCTCCTGTAGTGTCAACTACATCCACTTTCAGTGCCGGATACATGCCCTTATTTCCATGCTCATCCACATAAACAGCGCCGTCTCCGCCCATGGTCACTACCATCTGGGGGATCTGTGCGCTGCGGATCCGTTCTGTCAGGATATTTGCCAGTGCTTCCGCACTTACATCCTCATAATCTTCCGAGAACAGAATACCGGCTTCCTGCTGGTTGCATACAAAACAGGAGGTCCTGCGCAGAAAATCCCGTCTTTCAATGGCAATGGTCATATTTGACACAAGGGCGTACACCTTCTTGCCATATTTTTCTGCATAATTAAAGGTCTTTTTAACGATCTCCTTGTCTGTGTCGATCTCAATTACAATGCTGTCTGCATTTTTAAAGATCTCGTCCCCGCACTCGTCTAAAATCTTCTCAACCGGTCTGTGGTCCGGGCGCTTGGAAACAGAGGCAACTACATCTCCTTCATGGTCAAAAACTGCCAGCCAGGTGCCCATGCCATTTTCTACTTTGCGCATATAATCTGTATTTACCTTGTGGCGCTTTAACTTCTGGATCACATCATCGCCCATGGCATTGTCATCCACCAGGCTGATAAAAGTAGGCTCCAGTTCCACATTTGCAATATCTTCCACTACATTCCGGCCCACACCGCCGTGGAGCTGGACAATGGTACCGGCATTTCTCCCCTGAGGGATATAAGGGGAAGTGGAATACCCCTTAATATCAATAAATACATCTCCAATGACTACGATTCCCATTTTTCCCATTTTCTTATGTTTCTCCTTTATCTCTGACCTTTATCATAAGGAATTCCCTCTGCCTTTGGCGCTCTGGATCTCTTAGAGGAAACAGCAAGAACTAACAGGGAAATGATATACGGAAGCATTTTATAAAATGTTCCCGGGATATTTAAGGCGGTTAAGAAATCAAAGCCTGAATATACGTTGGATAAAGCTCTGAACAGTCCGAATAATAATGCTGCCAGTGAGATCAGGTTGGGCTTCCACTGACCAAAGATCATAACTGCCAGTGCCAGGAAACCAAAACCTGCCACTCCATTTTCAAACTTCCACTCAGAAACACCGGCTGTAATGTATACAATGCCCCCAAGACCGCCTAAAAATCCGGAGATCAGCACGCCGATGTAACGCATTTTGTAAACATTGATACCAACAGAGTCAGCTGCCTGTGGATGCTCGCCGCAGGCCATAAGACGCAGTCCCAGGCGGGTGCGATATAAAATAATATTAGCTGCGATCAGCAGTAAAATGGTAATGACCATAAACCAGTTGATCTCAAAACCGCCGATCTTCACAATGGAAAATGCCTTTTTCTGGTCAATGTACTGAATGGTAGATGCCACATTGTTTGGATTCTCCAGCATGTTGATAGCCTTTACAAATACAGTGGCTGCTGCAGTTGCAAGAAGGTTCATGGCAGTTCCTACCAGTGTCTGGTCTGCGTTAAAGTTAATAGCTGCCACTGCAAGAAGCAGGGAAAATACCATTCCAAACACAACGCTTCCAAGGATCACGCAGATCACCATAGCTGCCGGTGAAAGTCCCGGCATATATTTCATCACCAGGGCGCCGCCTAAAGCTCCGGCTACCATGATGCCTTCCAGTCCCAGGTTGATAATGCCGCTCCGCTCGGAGAAACAGCCGCCCAGTGCAACCAGTAATAATACGGATGCATAGATCAATGTATATTGTAATAACAGTGCCATGCCTATTCTCCTCCCTTCTTTCCTTCTTCTTTTGCTTTTTTATCCTCTGCTCTCTGTATCTTTGTGTTCATGCAGTGCTTAAAGAACAGAACAAATCCGCAGAAATAAATGATGATCGCAGCGATCAGATCAGAAATCTGGGAGCAGTAGACCATTTTGTCCACATAGGCCCCGCCGCTGGTAATATGCTGGATAAAGAAGGAAGAGAAAATAGCTCCGATGGGATGTAAACCTCCAAGGAAAGCTGCCGCAATTCCGTTAAAGCCCATGTTTGGAACCGCTGTCTGGGCACAGGACCACTGCTCAATACCGCTTAAGTATAAAAATCCGGCTCCCAGTCCTGCTAAAGCACCGGAAATTCCCATCGTCAGGATAATGTTCTTCTTTTCTTTCATACCTGCGTATTTTGCAGCATTTACAGAAAGACCGGTTGCCTTTAACTCATAGCCTAATTTTGTCTTGCTCAAAATCACCCATACCAGAATGGCAAATACAACGGATAATGGGATCGCAATGGTCACATAGCGGTTGTTTGCAAATAAGCTCTGCAGGCCCAGATGCGGGATCACTGCGCCCGGATTGTTGGTGCGCAGAGGCAGTGTATAAGTAGTTCCTGACTCTTTTACAGCGGTTAAAACCGTGTTTACCGCATATAAGCTGATCCAGTTTAACATAATACAGGCGATTACTTCATTTACATTTAAGTATGCCTTAAGGGCGCCTGATGCCATGCCAAGTAAGGCTCCGCCAATCATGGCTAACAGGATGCATACCCACCATGGGGCATTATAATGAATGGCAAAATACAGTGCAAAACCGGCGCCAACGGAAAACTGGCCGGATGCTCCGATATTAAAAAGTCCTACTTTATAAGCAAATAAAACGGACAGCGTACACATTAACAGGGGCGCTGTTTTTGCCAGTGTACTTCCAAAATATTCCAGTGCAACTTCCGGTCTTGGGAAATAGAGGAAATTCTTTAAAATAGCTGTGATCGCTCTTCCTGCACCTGCGGAATTAATCATAAATAATACAATATAACCTACAACCAGGCCAAGAAGGATACAGAACAAAGAGGCGATCAGTGTCTGTACCGACCCGTTGGCCAGTATATTTTTTGAATCTTTTCTGGTGTTCATTAATTAAACCTCCTGTCTCTTGGCGCCTGTCATGTAAAGACCAAGTTCCTCTACTGTTACTTCTTCCGGCTTGAATTCTCCTACGATTTCTCCCTCATACATAACCAGGATACGGTCGGATACATCCATAACCTCATCTAATTCCAGGCTCACAAGAAGAACACCTTTCCCCTTGTCTCTTTCTTCTACGATCTGCTTGTGGATCAGTTCAATGGCTCCTACATCTACGCCGCGGGTAGGCTGCACTGCAATCAAAAATGCCGGATCTTTGTCGATCTCTCTTGCAACAATGGCTTTCTGCTGGTTACCGCCGGACATGGTGCGCACCTGTGTAGTTGGTCCCTGACTGGATCTAACGTCATATTCACCGATCAGTTTTTCTGCATAGCTGCGGATCTCTTTCTTCTTTAAGAAACCGAATTTATTGGTAAAACGGGGCTTGAAATAAGTCTGGAGCACCATATTGTCCTCCAGGGAATAATCCAGAACCAGTCCATGTTTGTGACGGTCTTCCGGGATATGGCTCTCTCCCAGTACGGATCTCTGTCTCACAGAAGCCTTGGTAAGATCATTTCCATTCATGTGAATGGTACCGGATTTCAACTCAGTAAGGCCGGAAAGTCCATATACCAGCTCAGTCTGTCCATTTCCGTCAATACCTGCAATACATACGATCTCCCCTTCTCTTACCTGGAAGGAAACATTGCGCACCGCGTCTTTTTTGTGCTTTTCACCTGCAACGGTCATGTTTTTTACATCCAGGACCACTTTTCCCGGTTTTGCAGGGGCTTTTTCCACCTTAAAGCTGATATTTCGTCCTACCATCATAGCGGAAAGCTTTTCCGGGGTGGTATCCTTGATATTTACGGTATCAATGTATTTTCCCTTGCGTAAAATAGTGCAGCGGTCTGCTACTTCCATGATCTCGTTTAACTTATGGGTGATAAACAGGATGCTCTTTCCCTCTGCAGCCAGTCCTTTCATGATCTTCATCAGTTCTGCGATCTCCTGGACCGTCAGCACAGCCGTTGGCTCATCAAAAATAAGGATCTCATTATCACGATACAGCATTTTTAAGATCTCAGTCCTCTGCTGCATACCTACTGTGATATTTTCGATGAGGGCATCCGAATCTACCTGGAGATGATATTTTTCGGATAATTCCATGACTTTCTTTCTGGCATCATCCTTCTTTAACAGGCCGTGGCTTACCGGCTCCACACCCAGGATAATGTTATCCAGGACGGAGAAACATTCTACCAGTTTAAAATGCTGGTGTACCATACCGATACCCAGTGCATTTGCATCATTTGGATTTTTGATCTCTACTTTTTTACCGTCCTTGCGGATCTGGCCTTCTTCCGGCTGGTACAGACCGAACAGAACGCTCATAAGCGTGGATTTTCCCGCTCCGTTTTCTCCTAAAAGAGCGTGGATCTCCCCTTTTTTCAGCTGAAGGGTAATATTATCATTTGCAACGATCCCCGGGAAACGTTTGGTAATATTCAGCATTTCGATTGCATATTCAGACATATTATCTATGGTTCCTTCCCTATATACTTTCGTTTCTATTGGCACCTACTTTTGGGGCGCCAATCTTATTTGATCGTACCCTGACGTACATTTAATTTAACGGAAACTTCCGGCATCTCATCAATGCTGTTGCTTACCTCTATTTTTCCGTCAAAAATATCAGCTACCAGTTTCTTGTAATCTTCTACACCGAACTCATCATTCCACTGTGTAGTATCTTCTGGAAGTCCTACATAATTCAGAGACATGTCATCTTTGGATATAAGTCCCAGATTTTCCACTTTTCCTACATGCTCATCCCATGTTCCGTCGTAAATAATGGAATCCAGCATGGAATTAACAGTTGCTGTCAGGCTCTTCATGGCAGAAGTAATGGTAGTTCCTTCTCCATATGCGTCAATGATCGGGGACTGGTCAGAGTCTACACCGATGATCTTACCCCCAACCTTGGCCGCCGCCTCTGCTGCTGATGTGAAAATACCGCCGCCGCAGGCAAAAACAACCTCTGTACCATTGCTGTACCAGGTATCCATGGCAGCTGTAATCTCAGTGGAACCATAGAACTGGCCGCCGTATGCATAGTCGATCACTACTTCATCGGTAATTCCCATTTCCTTTGCTGCAGCGTCAATTCCCTGTACATAGCCGTAGCCGTAACGCATAACGCCAGGAACGGCCTGACCGCCTAAGAAGCCTAAATGACGGTAGCCCAGCTTTACAGCGGTATAACCGGCCAGATAGCCCGGGATTGCTTCCTGGTAAATGGCAAGATAGGTATTTCCTGTGTTGTAATATTGGGATACATCATAAGCATCTGGGGCATCATAATAAGCGTTTCCTACTGCTGCCGCACCAATATCCCCGGCACTCATATCCAGGACAATGAATTTGATATCTGGATATTTAAAGGTGGTATCCACAACCGTCTGGGCAAATACATAACCAGGCATAACTAAAATATTGTAGCCTTCTGCAACAGCCACATCTACCATGGCAGTTCTTGCGTAGTCTGTGTCACCGTCTGGCTTTTTGTAGGTAAAATCAATGTTATGTGCTTTGCAGTAATCCCTGCAGGCCTCATAAGTAGTCTGGTTAAAGGACTGGTCTGTAATATCTCCTGCGTCCGTGATCATGCAAACCCTGTAATCGGAGCTGCCTGTGTTCTCCGTAGTCACATTCTGTCCGCCGCAGCCAGTAAGCATCATAGCCGCCATGACCACCGCCAGCAATATAGACATTACTTTTTTACATTTCTTCAATCTTCTCTCCTCCAATAATGTTCATTGTTATTTTTATTGTTGACTACATACTGTATCCAATATAAAGATAATCATATCATAAATTTTCAGGTTAGAGAAGTAAATGTTGGCATCTCATTTTCTAAAAACGTTATATCTCCTGCCATATCAAATTCAAGCAGTTCTTTCCAAGTCATATTTTTTCTTCCATATTATCAACTGATTTCACTGTACTTATTATATCATCCCCATTCTAATAGTAGTTGTAAAAATTTTATATTTTCACTTCTGCGGAAGGCTTTGTACTACACAAAGCGCCCCATACCCCACCCTCTCATTTGGCCACACATCATATCCCGGCAGCTGTCTGGCGCCGCGGATGAGGTAGGCTTTTACTTTTTCGCCGTATAAAAACGGATCATTTCCGTTTATGATGCCCCATTGCATTAAAAGAGCGGCGGCTCCGGTAACAAAGGGAGCCGCGAAGGAAGTTCCTGTGACAGCTTCGTATCCGCCTCTGTTTCTGGCTGTAACAATGTTCACGCCGGGAGCCACCAGATCCGGTTTTACCTGGTTAGTCTGGCGGGTGAAGCCCCGGCCGGAAAAGTCGGCATAGGCTCTGGTACGGGAATTGTAGGCACCTGCGGAAATGACTTTTCTGGCTGTAGAAGGAATGGTCAGTGTGGTTTCCGGGGTGTTTTTTAAGAAACGGGTATCATTATTTAAGGCGGCTTTCGAAGGAAGCCAGAAGTCAAACTGACCCGTAACGATCTTTTCCGGTGTTAAAATAAACTGCCAGATGCCACTGTCTATATAATCTCCTGTGGGAATAAAGTCGAAATAGACCTCCTGTGCTCTGCTGTATGGGGCTGGTTTTCCGAAGTAGATCAAAATTTCTGTATTTTCACTTCGAAAACGCTGAGGCCCCAGATCTTCCTGTAACGTTCCGATCACAACACCCGAAGGCAACCTTATGGAAACAGAAAATATATCTGCATAAGATTTCCAAAGCTGTACTCCAAAACTGTTTTCATAGGCAGATACGGAAAGTTCTATGGTCTGCTCTCTCCCCATTTCCAGGCGGCCCCCTGTATGGCCCGCACCTGCCCCCTCATTTCCCGTTCCAGCTACGATCACATTTCTCCCATAGCCTGCCATATCGTCTAAAAAGGTTTCCAAAAGGCTGGTTCCGTCATGGGATCCATAAGTATTCCCAAAACTTAAATTCACTGCCACCGGCCGTCCAAGTTCTCTGGCTGTGCGCAGGACAAAGTCTACAGCCTCCATTAACTGGGTGGTTCTGGGGAAATTGTCAGTAAGAGGGATCCCCAGTTTTACCACGATCAGTTCGCTTTCATAGGCAACTCCCCGGTACAGTCCACCGCTTTCTCTGCCGTTTCCCGCAGCAATGGCTGCTACTGCCGTTCCATGACCGCTTGTATCTGCAGAGGGGATGATCTGCATCGCCGCAGCCCGGTTTCTCCCACCTGGTCCGTCTCTGTAGGCGGCCAAAGCTTCATTCAGCTCTTCTCTTGTGTATACAGTATCCCGGTCCTGATCCCAGAGATATAAAATGCGGCTGGTGCCGTCTGGAGCCTGAAAATTCGGATGAAGATAATCAATGCCGGAGTCAATAACAGCAATGAGAACTCCTTTTCCTGTTAAATTCCTTGGCTGCTCTGCCGCCGACTCCACAATTCCCAACGCAGCTCCCCCACCTGTGCCAAGCATATTTTTTCTGTTGTCCGGATTTTCAACTTCTCCCCCGATCCCCGCCTGCACATCCAATAAACAAGAGGCCGCTCTTGCCTGGTTTACAGCAAAGAACAGCCTCTTCGGTTTTTCTATATATTCAATTTCCGGTAAGTTTGTAACAAAGTCCACCAGATGCTCCGGCACTTTTAATATCCCATAGCCATTTAAAAGCTCCCGCACCTGAATGCCCTGTTCCCAAAGACCATTAAGATCTCCAAAATACTTAACGATCAGCTCCCAGGTCCGCTCTTCCCTGTCAAAACCTGTTTCCAGGCTTTCCGAGCGCATCCGTTCTTCTTCTGATACGCTTAAAGACAGATTTAAAAGATTTTCCCGTTTCTGGTCTGTACCCGCTGCATTTGCCCTGTCTGCCATATTTTCTGCTTTCTTACGCTTTTCCCTTATACTTATGCATAAAAGCACCGCAAATATGCCCAACTGCGCAAACTGGATCTTTTCACACCCAATGTTTTGATCCTACTTCAAAAATCCATTAATGATCTGATTTTCTGCCTCTTCTTCCGTCAGTCCCAGTGTCATCAGCTTGATCAGCTGCTCACCGGCGATCTTTCCGATGGCTGCCTCATGGATCAGAGCTGCATCTACATTATTTGCTTCCAGTCCCGGAACTGCCAGGATCTTTGCGTCATCCATGATGATAGCGTCACATTCTGTATGGCCGCTGCACTTTGCGTTTCCTGCAATACTGGCACGGAAGGTCTGTTTGGAAGTTCCCTTTGCAACAGAGCGGGATACTACATCTGCACTGGAGTCATCCCCATTTAATTCTACTTCATAAATGCTTTCTGCCACCTGGTCCCCATGGGTAAGAAGTCGCTCTCTTACTACCAGTCTGGCTCCTGCTGCCAGCTTGGCTGTATTGGTACGGATCGTAGAGTCAACGCCCTTGATCTGGACCATTTCCATTTCCATCTGGCTGTTTTCTTCCATGTATACTTCTGTTCCCGGGTTCAGCACACGTTTTCCCGTGCCGTTGCCTTCGCCGTAATGCTTTTCCACATATTTTACTTTGGCATTCTTTCCAACAAAAAACCGGTGGATACCGTCATGTTCGGAGTCCTGGTCACCGCAGTTGTGGATGCCGCAGCCTGCTACGATCACTACGTCAGAGTCTTCCCCAATGTAAAAGTCATTGTACACCATTTCCTTTAAACCGCTGGCGCTGACTACTACCGGGATATGGACGCTTTCATGCTTTGTGCCTGGTTTGATCTTAATATCAATTCCCGGCTTGTCTGTCTTAGTTGTAATATCAATGTTTGCTGTAGTGTTTCTTCCTGCCATTTTTCCATTGGCACGGATGTTGTAAGCGCCTTCCGGCACTCCGTGAAGGTCAGCTACTTCCTCAAGAAGTCTCTCCTGGATCTGATCTATCATTACTGCCCCTCCTTTCCGTCACTGCCCAGAAAACCGGAACAGACATCCACTGCTGCTGCGGTTCCCATGATCTTTGGCATGATCTCTTCTCTCGGTCCCTGGTTTACGATCTTACCGTCTGCGATCACAATGATCTCATCTGCAATATTTAAAATACGCTCCTGATGAGAGATAATGAGAATGGAGCCGTTATTGTTCTTTCTCATACGCTCAAATACCTGGATCAGGTTCTGGAAGCTCCAAAGGTCGATCCCGGCTTCTGGTTCGTCAAACACAGAAAGCTTTGCATTTCTGGCAATGACTGTAGCGATCTCGATCCTCTTTAACTCGCCTCCGGAAAGACTTGCGTTGATCTCACGGTTGATGTAATCTTTGGCGCAAAGTCCTACCTCAGATAAATACTGACAGGCTTCTGCTGCTGACAGCTTCTTTCCAGAGGCCAGACGCAGAATATCTAATACCTGGACGCCTTTAAAACGGACCGGCTGCTGGAAGGCGAAGCTGATGCCCATTCTTGCTCTTTCTGTAATGTTCTTCTCTGTAATATCTTCCCCGTCAAAAAAGATCTGACCGCCTGTTGGCCGCTCAATTCCCATGATCAGCTTGGCTGTGGTGGATTTTCCACCTCCGTTTGGCCCTGTAATGACTACAAATTTGCCATCATCTACTTTCAGGCTGATATCTTTTATAATTCCCTTTTCTCCCTTGTCATCGTTTACTTCAAAGGAGAGATGTTTTAGTTCCAGCATCTGCTGTACCCCACCTTTCTTTCATTTCTAATGGTCGTTTTCCAAATATCTTCTCCAAAATATCCAGAAAAAGAATGTGACTTTTTATGTACCAGAAAGTTCCAGTAAAATTTTCTGATACGCAAAAACAGGAAGCCAGTTTCCTGACCTCCTGCTCATCTCCTGCAGAAGAAGGGAGTCGAACCCTCAAGGTATTACTACCACACGGACCTGAACCGTGCGCGTCTGCCAATTCCGCCACTTCTGCATTTCTACGTTGCTGTTCTCTCAAGCAACGTAGATAATTATAACGTAAGTCACCTGGTTTGTCAACCGTATTTTTAAATTTTTTGAAAAGTTTTAATTTATGGAATTATTTGTGTTTTGTGTGGGATTTGTGCAATTTTCTTTTTACTTGTTCTTCCCGTCAAGGATATCCACAATGGTCTTCTCTGTTCCTGTCATACCAGGTGATGCAATCAGTCCCATGTTGTGCATAGTCTCTTCCGGAGTTGCGCCATTGATGCCGTGGGCATTGTAAATATATACGCCGTCCATAGCCAGTTCTACAGAGTCAAAGGCTGCATCTACTGCTACGATGCCTTTCATGGTACATCCCTGGTTGCCGCCGTCGCAGATCATGCCGGTAATACTGCTTGCCATGTTGTTGATGACCTTTTCCATGGTCTCTGCTCCCGCGCCTTTTAACCATGCCAGGGCACAGGCCATTCCTGTTCCTGCTGCAATAGCGCAGCCGCAGAATGCAGACAGCTTGCCGGAGTATTCTTTGATGTACATACATATCAGATAGCTTAATGCAGTTGCCCGTAAAAGCTGTTCTTCTGTATAATGGTTGATCTTGTATACAGCATACAGCGGCATGGTAGCGATAATGCCATGGGCTCCGGAACCAGTAATACTCATAGCCGGTTTGGAAAGGCCGATGACTCTCGCCTCAATGGCTCCATTGCAGAATAAAGAGGCTGTTTTTCTCTCATCTTCTGACACCAGAACGCCCCCGTTTTTCTTTAAAAGATATGGGCCGTAGGTAGTCTTTGGACTGTTCAGTCCTTCCTGGAGCAGTTCATAGTTTACTTTATGGGCTTCTTTGATAAACTCCAGTTCCTCTGCAGGAACGGTATTTACATACTCTACCATTTGCGCCAGGGTATATTTGTGGATTAGTGGGATTTCCTCACCACTCTCTTCTGCTGCTTTGGCTTCTTTTTCAAATACTACGGTTCCATTTTCTGTGATCTTTGTAATATTGGTATGGGCATCCTGAATGGTGACAACTGCCTCTGAAGTCTCTCCTGTTACAGTTGCCTCAATGAAAATGCGGCTGGTAATGCTGCTCATGGAAACAGAGATCATGCCAGCCCTTATCATTTCGCCAGCGGCCTCTTCCTCTGCCTTTCCAATGCCTTCCAGACATTCCAGGCCTTTCTTGGGATCTGCGGCAATGGCGCCTAAAGCAGCTGCATAATAATTTCCCACCTCGCTGGTTCCCGGGATACCGCAGGTAAAGGCATTTTTATACATACCGCTGTTTAATCTTAAGGTTACCTTTTTTACATCGCCCTTCATATGTGCCTTTGCAGTAGATACCGCAAAGGCAATAGCTCCCGGCTCTGTAACGCCAAGAGCGGGCTTCATATCGTTTTTTATCAGTTCTGTTAATGCATGCATCTTATTTTCTCCTCAATTCTATCATCCCAGATATTTGCAAAAAAGGATGCTGCAAAATGTTCCTCTCACTTTACAGCATCCCCCTTTACACATTTTTTCTGATTACTTTAAAACTTCTGCCAGATCTAAGGTCATGTTTCCGTCTTCTTTTACGAAGCATGGGATTCCAAGACGTTCTGTTCCGCGGATTTCTGCATACAGATCAGAGGTATCACGTAAGTTTAAATATGCCTTAAGATCTGCATGACAGGATAAAATGTCCTTAAAATCAATCTCTGCACCTGCTGCAGCAAGCTGCTGTAAAGCATAAAGAGTGTCTGGGCAAAGATGACTTCCGATTACTGTAACTTTCATAGTGATTTCTCCTTCGTCTTTTTTATGTTGTATATACTCACGAGCCCCGCGCTGACGCGCTCTACCACCTGCTTACGCAGGCGGCTCGTTCGTTAAATGGTTTCATTTATTTTTTTATTGATCCAGCCTTTGCCTTCTACAAGACGTGTGATCATCATAGAAGCAACAGCATCACCAGATGCATTTAAGCAGGTTGCCATTGGGTCTACTAAGAAACCGATGGTTGCGATCAATGGGAATGCTTCTCCTGGGAAACCAAACAGGCTGACAATGAGCATTTCACCAACAAGGCCGCCGCCTGGAGCACCGGATAATACAAATGCGCTTAATACTGCTACTGCGATCGCCATTGCGTAGGTTCCAACACCTGTAAACTGCATGTTAAATACACCGTACAGGAAAGCAATCTTTACGATAGCGGATAATACAGAACCGTCCATATGCATGGTTGCACCCATAGGAAGAACAATATTGCTGATATCATGAGGCACACCCATTTTGTCGCATGCTTCCTGATTTACAGGAATGGTTGCGCAGGAACTCTGGGTTGCAAATGCAGTAACAGCCGGATTGAAAATGTTCTTTGCCATGACTTTCACACCCTTCTTTCCGCCTGCAAAGTAAGCATATAACGGGAAGAATACAACACCGTAAACAACGCACATCGGATAGTAAACCAGCATACAGCGACCATAGTCACCGATCAGCTGAGGACCAAATTCTCCGATCAGATTTGCGAAATATGCGCCAAGACCAATGGGTGCAAATTTCATGATCATATCAACAATCTTCATGATAACATCATTTAAGTTTGCCATCATCTTACCAAATGGGCTTTCCTGTCCGCCACATCCGGCAACTGCAAGACCGGTAAAAATAGCTGCAATAATGATCGGAAGCATGTTCTTTCTGCTCATCAGACCGCTGAAATCATCTACCGTCAATGTACTTACGATCATATCGCTTACACTTGACATTTCACCCATTTCGCTGCTTGCCATTTCAATGGTGGTGTTTGCAGCCGGCGGGAATATATTTACAACTACCAGTACCAGAACAGATGCGATCAGTCCAGTTACGATAAAAACACCGATCAGAGAACCAAGGATCTTTCCTAAACGGTTCATATTTAGCATGCTTCCAACTGCATTAACAATAGATACAAAAACCATTGGTACAACGACTGTAAATAACAGGTTGATAAAGATATCGCCGACAGGTGCCAGTACAGTTGCTTTTTCTCCTAAAACGGCGCCGATGATTGCTCCTAAAATAATACCGCCTAAAAGGATCAGCGGGAAGCGGTAGCTGTCCCAAATTTTCTTCTTGTCCATAATTTCCCCTTATATTATCTTTTCTGTATTATTTTTTTAATTGCTTTTTATTTATTCAGTGAATCAACAGCATCCTTTAACTGTCCCAGCGCTTTTTCCAGCACGCTGCGCGGGCACGCAACGTTCAGACGCATAAATCCGGTCAGGCTTCTTCCAAAGGTATAGCCTTCGTTTAATCCGATCTTAGCCTTCTCGATCATAAACTTCTTTAATTCTTCGTTGCTCATTCCCAGTTCACGACAGTCTAACCATACAAGGTAGGTTGCATCCGGGATGTTTGGCTTGATCTGAGGAATGTTCTTTTCGCAGTATTCCTTAACAAAGTCAAAGTTAGCAGACAGATAAGGAAGTAACTGCTCTAACCACTCACGGCCTTCTCTGTAAGCAGCCTCAATGGCAACAGAGCTGAATGCGTTGTTTCTGTGGATATCCATTGCGCTCCAGTAACGGTCGAAATCTGCCTTCATTCTCAGGTTCGGGAAAATGGTGGTAGATGCCTGAAGACCAGCCAGATTGAAGGTCTTTGTTACGGAAACACAGGTTACTACGTAATCATGGATCTCTTTGGAAATGGCAGCGGTTCTGGTGTGCTTCTTTCCATGGAAGATCAGGTCGGAATGGATCTCATCGGAAATGAGCATTACGCCATTTTCCATACAGATCTTTGCCATTTTTTCCAGATCTTCTTTGTCCCATACAAGACCCAGTGGGTTGTGAGGATTGCACAGTAAAAATACTTTACATTCTTTTACCTTGCGTTCAAAATCTTCGTAATCTACATGCCAGCTTCCGTTTTCTTCTACCAGAGGATTTTCTACTACTACACGGCCAATAGCCTCTGGAATGTCATAAAATTCGGAATATACAGGAGTCTGGATCAGGATCTTGTCTCCTGGCATGGTGTAGATCTTCATCAGAGCTGCCATGGTCTGAACAACACCAAGGCACCAGCTCATGTGGGAAGTTTCCGGCTTCCAGCCATAGTATTTCTCTTCCCATTCCTGTACTGCCTCAAAATAGCTTGCCGGTCTGGAAGTATATCCCCAGATACCTTCCTCTGCTTTCTTTTTGCAGGCATCAATGATCGGCTGAGCGGTTCTGAAATCCATATCAGCCACCCATAACGGGATCACGTCCTCAGTTCCGAACTTCTTAATTCTTTCATCATATTTAGAAGAACGGTTGTTGCTTCTGTCGATCACTTCATCAAAGTTGTACTTCATTGCTGTTTCGTATCCTTTCTTTCCCGTTTCCGGTTGATACTTATATATAAAGCAAGTTGCGTGCCAACTTTTAGATATGATCTTTTTCTTATGTTTTTTTATGAAAGCAATGGATTTTCCGTTTTTTTTTAATGTTAAAGTTTATTTTATTATTTGTGAAATATTGGTTTCAGGTTATTAATAGGTTAATTGGTTGTGTATTAGTCATTTATTGGTTATTTAATCGGTTATTTAATTGGTTGTCTAACCATTTTTAATTGGTGTCCTGGTAGTCTTTAACCATTTCAAAGCCTCTTTCTGTGATACGGCTTCCGCCTCTGCCTCTTCCAACCTCTATAAGGCCCTCTTTTGCCAGTTCATCTAATAAATTTCTCACCTGTTTCTGGGTCATAGGGATATGTTCTTTTTTCGCTGCCTCTAATATCTTCTCTCTTCCCGCAGTCTCTCCTGCTTTTAAGGCAAATGCCAGCTGTTTTAATACAAACTTTCTTTTATCTGCTGCTGCATGATCCGCCATGTCAGCTGCACTGCCATTTTCATTGTCTCTCAGGCTGTCTTTCGTGGTATTTTCTGCAGCAGGCTTCTCCACAAAGGACTTCCCTGCAAAAGATCCGTCTGCTGTCGGCTTTCCGCCAACATCCAGTCCCGCTCCCACAAACCGGGTCATGGTTGGCGGCAGATCTGAGAGTTCGATTACCGGCTTTGCCAGGTAATTAAAATATTCCACAGCATTTTGCAGCTCCCTGATATTTCCCGGCCATGGATGCCTGCGCAAAAAGGCTTTTACTTCTTCTGATAATGTAAAATCTCCGCCCATTTTCCGCTTAAAATAGTCCAACAACAGAAAAATATCATCTTTTCTTTTCCTGAGAGGCGGTATTTCTACAGTCAATGCATTTAGACGGTAATACAGGTCTTTCCGGAAGCTTCCTTCCTGTATCTTCTCTTCCAAAGCTTCATTGGTAGCTGCCACAATACGCACATCCACACGGATAATGCTGCCGCCGCCTACACGCATGATTTCCCCTTCCTGAAGAACACGCAGAAGCTTTACCTGCATGGAAAGGCTCATTCCTTCTACTTCATCTAAAAATAACGTTCCCTGGTGGGCAAATTCAAAAAGTCCCGGGCGTCCGCCCTTTTTCGCTCCGGTGAAGGCACCTTCCTCATAACCGAACAATTCACTTTCCAGAAGATTTTCCGGCATAGCAGCCACATTGATTGCAATAAAAGGGCCTTCTGCCCGTCTGGAAGCCTGATGCAGAGCATGGGCCATTAATTCTTTTCCCGTGCCTGTCTCTCCGATCAAAAGCACCGGGCTGTCGGTGGATGCCATTTTCCGCAAAATATTTTTCGTCTCTGTAATAGCTGCGGAAGTGCCGATCACATCATCCAGCGTATATCTGGCATAATGTCCTTTCTGCATCAGCTGTCTTCGCAGGGCATTCTGGCGGGACTCCTGCTCATTAAACTTCTGGAGCATGGCAAAAGCGCCAATGCAGTCTTCTTTCCGTACCACCGGCACCACTGCCAGGGAAATATTGGTTCCAAAAAGATGGATCACCCTCTCAGGAACTGCCTTTTTCTCACGGAGTACCTGATAAAAAGGAATATAAGGAAATACCTCTTCACCTTTCTTTCCCATAGCCGCTTCTTCAGAAACACTGGCAATCTGACAGGCTTTTTTGTTGCACACAAACACGTCTCCTGTTTCATTGACGCCGATCAATCCTTCTGTAAGACTTTCCGCAAGAATGTGCATCTGGCTTTCTTGTCTGCGGCTTTTAGCATACATCAGGTCGAAACTGTAGTGATTGGAGGCCACCACCTTCGCATAGTTCATAAAGCTTTCTGTTTCCGGCAGATATTCCAGTCCCAGACGCAATGCTATTTCCACCATCATTCCATAGGAACATGGTCTGTGGTCGCAGTCGATCACTGTTTTTACAGAAGGGGGCACAAAGCGGGACTCTCCCGGTGTTACCGCAATATCCACCTGTTCTTTTAGAACTGCCCCCGGAAAATAAGGGATAAACTGCAAATGGTTCACTCCCAGGGAACTTAACTGGGTAATGGCTTCTCTTGTCATATCACTGGTAACATTAACAAACAGCACTTTTGTTCCCCTGGGTATCTCCCATAATTTCTTTAAAGTTTCCCAGTAAAATGTAACCTCAATAGACATGACCTGACTGTCAATAGGCACATGACGGGCCACTTCTTCTGCAGAACCATAGGCATCTGTAGATATGGCAAACAGATCTGCTCTTGGAAGTACTCCTGCAGCCGATCCGTCCCTCACACTATATCCTACAACCTCTGCATATTCACCAAAAAGGCCTTCTACTTCTTTTGTATAAGAAGCACCGGCTAATGGGTCCAGCGCCACAACTGCGATCTTTTTCATCGTATTTTGTACCAACCTTTTATGTACTCTTTATGTACTCTTTATGTACTCTCAAAGATTTCCTTTACCAGAAAATCATATCTGTTTTTTCTTCTCCATTTATGATACCATTAATGTTATTCCTAAAACAACTGTTTTATAGGCACGAATATATATCTTAAAATTTCGGAGGCATTTTATGACATTGACATATAAGATCCCCTGTTTTGACCTGGAGCAGACCGCCGGGTCAGGACAGGTCTTCAGAATGATACCGACACCTGACCGTGCAGACACCTGGCAGGTCATAAGCCAGGGGCATATTTGTTTTATACGACAGGAAAATGATATCTTTTTTCTGGAATGTGAACCGGATCTTGAGACTTTCTGGAAGAACTATTTTGACATGGATACCGATTATGAGAAAATGATCGCCTCTGTGACGCCAGATGATGCCTACCTGAAAGCAGCTGCTAAAGCAGGAAAAGGCATCCGCATCCTGCGTCAGGATACCTGGGAGATGATCATTACCTTTGTTATTTCCCAGCAAAAGACCATA
>CAVIPV010000019.1:0-16605 GCA_963644495.1 Prevotella sp.
TAAGGATGCAATGCTTCGCAAGGATGAATTAAACCGCATCATCAGCCGTCTGGACTTTGGTAAGGATAAATACCAGTTTGTTATCAGCAAATGTAAGGGGGCAGACGGAAGATTTTATGACATGTTCATGGATGAATCCTTAGAAATCGATCCAGGCAGCCTCAGTGACGGCATGGACAACCAGATGAACCTGTTCTCCATGGAGCATGAAAACAGATACGGAGATCTGATCAATGAACTGATCTCTATTTTCATTCCGCCGGAAAATGCTGCAGCAGCCCAGTTAGAAGAAGCCCGCAGAAACATGGAAAAATACGCAGACTACCGCACCTATCTTTCTTTTGATATGCAGCAGCTGATCAAAAATGATGATGAGGTGATCCGCATTGGCTTAAGCCGTATGATTCGCAAAAACTCCGGCGGTGAAGGCCAGAACCCGTTATATGTAGCCCTTCTTGCAAGCTTTGCACAGGCTTACCACATCGGTCATTCTCCGGCAGTACGGCAGAGGCCGTCCATCCGTTTGGTCATCCTGGATGAGGCATTCTCCAAGATGGACGCGGAAAAAGTGGCAAGCTGTATTGAGCTTATAAGGGGGCTTGGCTTCCAGGCCATTATCAGCGCTACCAATGACAAGATCCAGAATTATGTGGAAAATGTAGATAAAACCTTTGTATTTGCAAACCCAAGCAAGAAATCCATTTCCATCCAGGCTTTTGAGAAGGACAGAATGAAGGATCTGGCTGCTGAAATGGATAATGAAGTATAAGAAGAATTTTATATGAATAATTCTGAAAGTATATAAAGGGAAAAGGAGACGACACTTATGACACAGTGGAAGATCCAGCCAGAAGACTGGAAAGAAGACTATAAGGAATTTGACGAGGCAACAGAAAAATTTTACAGCGGGGAAATGGATGCCAAGACCTATAAGGGTATTTCCGGAGGTTTCGGAAGCTATGCCCAAAGAGGCGGAAAGGCAAGTATGCTCCGCCTGCGCATGTCCGGCGGAGTTATGGATCTGAAAAAGCTTAAATTCATTGCTGATGCCATTGAGACATACCACATTGAAAGAGTCCATCTGACCACCTGCCAGACCTTGCAGCTCCATGATCTGGATGAAGAGACAGTAAAGATCCTTGCAGTGGAAGCTTTAAAATGCGGCATCGTCACCAGAGGCAGCGGCGGAGACTTCCCAAGAAATGTAACGGTCTCCCCATTATCCGGCATTGAAAAAGGGGAATATTTTAATGTACTTCCATGGGCACTGGCTGCAGCTGATTACCTGATGACCTATATCAAGGGGCCGAAGCTTCCGAGAAAGTTAAAAGTAGGTTTTTCCAATACACCTGCCAACCTGACCCATGCAACCTTCCGTGATCTGGGCTTTGCTGCAAGGGCAGATGGAACTTTTGATGTTTACAGTGCCGGCGGACTGGGAAATAATCCTGCTTTTGGCGTAAAAGTAGCTGAAAAGGTGGAAAAAGACCAGATCCTTTATTATATCGAAGCTATGCATCAGATGTTTTTAACCTATGGCAACTATGAAAACCGAGCAAAGGCAAGAAGCCGCTATATGCAGCAGACCTTAGGCGGTGCTGAAAAATATAAAGAGGCATTTCTAGAGAAGTTAAAAGAGGTAAGAGAAAGCGGAGAAGACCTGACTCTGCATCTTTCTGAGGCAGAAATGGGATGTGGGGCAGAGGCAGCTGGAAACTCCTGCAGCTGCGATGCAGACAATGACGGACTGGCTGCTGTATTTACAGCTCCTGGAAGGAACCGCGTATTTACCCAGAAACAGCCGGGTCTTTACAGTGTATTCTGCCACCCGGTAGGAGGAACACCAGATCCTGCTTTATTTGTTGACCTGTATAAGGCTATCTGCAATATTCCAAATGCAGAGCTTCGTCTCTGTCCGGATGAGTCCTTCTATGTAATTAACTGCCGCAAAGAAGATCTGGCATCTGTTTTCCAGGCAACAAAAGATAGCGCAAAGACAGTCTTCGAAGAATCCGTAGCCTGCATCGGTGCTCATGTATGCCAGCAGGGCATCCGTGACTCCCAGGGACTTTTACAGAAATTAGTAGAAATGGAGCGCAGGGAACAGTTTGAGGACGGCATTCTGCCAAAGATCCATATTTCCGGCTGTACCTCTTCCTGCGGTACCCACCAGATCGGCGTCATCGGCTTCAGAGGCGGTGCAAAGACCATAGATAAGGTGCTTAAACCAGCATTTAACCTTTATATCAACGGCAGCGATATCCAGGGACAGGAACGTATGGGAAAAGAAGTGGGAACCATGTTAGAAGAGCAGATCCCTAACTTTTTATGTGCTTTGGGACATGCTGTAAAGAAAAGTGGTATGGATTTTGAAGCATGGTTTGCAAAGGATCCAGAAGGAATTGAAACCATTGCCGCATCTTTCCTGGCATAAAACGCTTTTCATTTTAACCGGGCTGGTGTATAATCTTCATATCATGCCCGATTTTAGGAGGAAACAATGGGATTATTTTCAAATAAAAAAACACAGGCAGATGGATTTTCATTTGCTGTAGATGAAGTTTATACATTAAAAGAAGGAAAAAGCGTAGTTGTTACCGGTAAGATGACAAGCGGAAAAGTAACTCCGGGAACTGCTGCTATCTGTTTAGATGAAAATGGGAAGCCAGCTTTCCACTGCACCATCGAAGGTATTGAGCAGGGAACCCAGTTAATGAAAATGGCATCTGCTGATATGAAGGGAACTTATGGCCCACATTACGGCTTTAAATTAGGCGGTGCTGTCAAAGAAGATGTTCCAAAGGGCGCTGTTTTAGTTCCTGTTACAGATGAACTGTTAGAAACTGTAAGTGAAACAGAAGAACCTGCTTTTACAGCGGTTCCTGCACCAAAGATCATTGATTTTGCAAAGATCTCCGGTCTTACCATGGATGATTTTACGGGTGTGCCTGAAGAAAACGAAGCAGATCTGGAAGCAGTGAAAAAAGCGGGTGAGAGAGATGAGAACCTTGCTGCCCTTCTGCCAAAGAAGAGAGAGGACGAGCTTTCTGCCCTGGTTGCAGGAGAAGGAAGTCTTTCTGAAGCTTTACTGGTATCTATGTCTGTAAAAGAGTGTATTTTCATGATGTGCCGCTTACAGCAGATGAATGAGCAGTCAGAGATGCCGGATTACAATGAAAAGGGACAGCTGATCTACGACGCCATCGTTGAAAAGTTAAAAATGGCACCTTCTCTGTATGTACTTTTAGATGAGGCTACCGGTCTTCCTTATATTATTGAGGGAACCATTGACGTTTACTCTGAGGAGATCCTGGCAAAGCATGCCCTGCATTTCTATGAGAACCAGTATCATAAATCTCTGGTATTAAAAGAAATACCAAAGAAGAATACCGGTCTTCCAGGACGGATTAGTCTGTTTGCATGGCTGTACTACCTGGGAATGGATAACATTCTTGTTAATAACGGATCCTACCAGCTGTTAATGAAGCGTTCTGACTTCTTAGAAGATATTGCAGAAGAAAAAGGCGCTGAACTTCCAGTTCCTGTATTTAATCCGGCCCTTCGTTTTGAAATGGCAGATCTTATGGGCGAGGTAAAATGGCCTGTAACTTATCCGGAAAGAGAAGAAAAGCTGGCAGCAAAGAAAAGCGCTGTATTAAATGAACTGGTAAAGAGCAAACTGCTGGTGCCTGTTAAATACAACGGTGACTTGAACGTAGGCCAGAACAGCTTAAGTGCTGAGCAGGGACAGGGACTGATCCTTCCAAGGATCACCAATAAGCAGAAACAGTCTTTCCTTCCTCTGTTTACAGACTGGATGGAATTTGAAAAGGCTTATAAGCGCAATGACTGGGGCTGTGTTGTATTTACCATGGCAGATGCCATCCGTGCAACCGGTGGTGACAACATCGTGATCAATCCTCTTACTGAAAATCTGACCCTTGACAGAGAGGATATGAAGGCAGTCATCGTGATTTATAAAAGTTTATAAAAACGTCAAGTAAAAATACTTGACATTATCTTTCACATCGTGTATGATAGCACAGGTGGTTGAAATGGAAAAAATCGTTGAACAGGGTCTGTTGTTCGATTTCTATGGAGAACTGCTGACGGAACACCAGCGTCGTATCTACGAAGATATGGTGTTAAATGACCTTTCTCCCAGCGAGATAGCAAAGGAGCAGGGGATCAGCCGTCAGAGTGTTCATGATCTGAAGAAACGCTGCGACAAGATACTGGAAGAATATGAAACAAAATTGCAGCTGGTAGCCAAATTCATGAAGATCCGGGAGATGATCCGGGAGTTAGATGATCTGGCAGATACCTGTGCAAAAACCAGAGATATGGCTCTGATCGACCAGATCCGGAAACTGTCCGGAGAGATTACAGCCACACTTTAGGAGGTTATGAATGGCTTTTGAAAGCTTATCCGACAAATTGCAGAATATTTTCAAAAACCTGCGCGGCAAAGGCCGGCTTTCTGAAGCAGATGTAAAAGCTGCCTTAAAGGAAGTTAAAATGGCACTCCTGGAAGCAGATGTAAGCTTTAAAGTAGTAAAGCAGTTTATCAGTTCCATTCAGGAAAGAGCCGTAGGGGAAGAGGTATTCGGAAGCCTGACACCAGGACAGACGGTTATTAAGATCGTAACTGAAGAACTGGTAAAGCTGATGGGCTCTGAGACCACAGAAATAGCCTTAAAACCGGGCAATGAGATCACTGTTATCATGATGGCAGGTCTTCAGGGTGCCGGTAAAACCACTACAACAGCCAAGATCGCTGCAAAGTTAAAAGCAAAAGGAAGAAAACCGCTGTTGGTTGCCTGCGACGTTTACCGTCCGGCTGCTATTAAACAGTTACAGATCAACGGTGAGAAAGTAGATGTGCCGGTATTTTCCATGGGTGACAAGATCAGCCCTGTGGATATTGCCAAAGCCGCTGTTGAACATGCTTCCAAAAATAATTTTAACGTAGTGATCCTGGATACAGCCGGCCGTCTTCATGTAGATGAAAACATGATGGAAGAGCTGGAGCAGATCAAGGAAGCAGTAAATGTATATCAGACCATCCTGGTAGTTGACGCCATGACCGGTCAGGATGCAGTCAATGTTTCCGGAACTTTTAATGATAAGATCGGTATTGACGGTGTGATCCTTACAAAGCTGGATGGCGATACCCGAGGCGGTGCAGCCCTTTCTATCCGCTCTGTCACCGGAAAACCTATTTTATACATCGGTATGGGTGAGAAACTCTCTGATCTGGAGCAGTTTTATCCGGACCGTATGGCCTCAAGGATTCTTGGAATGGGCGATATCCAGTCTCTCATTGAGAAGGCTGCAGCCCAGGTAGATGAGGAACAGGCCAAAGAATTATCCCAGAAGCTGCGCAAGGCAGAATTCGATTATAACGATTTCTTAAACCAGATGCAGCAGATCAAGAAAATGGGCGGTATGGGAAGTATCCTTTCCATGATGCCTGGTGTGGGAAGTCAGTTAGCCGGCGTAGATATGGACGAAGGCGAGCGTTCCATGCACCGTGTAGAGTCCATTATCCTTTCCATGACAAAAGAGGAAAGAGCCAATCCGGGTCTGATGAACCCGTCCCGCAAGCAGCGTATTGCAAAAGGCGCTGGCGTGGATATTGGCGAAGTAAACCGTCTGGTAAAGCAGTTTGACCAGATGAAAAAAATGATGAAACAGATGCCGGGCCTTATGGGCGGCGGCAAGCGCAAAGGCATGAAAGGCCTTGGTGGTTTAGGCGGCCTGATGGGCGGCAAGATGAAGCTTCCATTTTAATTTAAGCTTCTGGCAAACTTAGATAGTCAGACAGGTGTTCCTGTATGTCTAACATATAAAAACGAAAACAAATAGAAAAGATTAATTTTACGGAGGTATGTAACAATGGCAGTAAAGATGAGATTAAGAAGAATGGGACAGAAGAAGGCTCCTTTTTATAGAATCGTAGTTTCTGATTCCAGATCCCCAAGAGATGGAAAGTTCATCGAGGAAGTTGGATATTATGATTCCACCAAAGATCCCAGCGTGATCAAGTTTGATGAAGAAGCTACCAAGAAGTGGTTAGCAAACGGCGCTCAGCCAACCGAAACTGTAGGAAAGCTGTTAAAGATCGCTGGTATTCAGTAATCTTTAATCAAACGAGGTGGAGAGATGAAGGAATTAGTCGAAGTGATTGCGAAAGCATTAGTCGATAACCCGGATGAGGTTGTAGTCAGTGAATCCCGGAAAGGTGACGACACACTGATTGAACTTAAGGTAGCTCCTGCCGATATGGGCAAGGTCATTGGCAAGCAAGGCAGGATCGCAAAAGCAATCCGTTCCGTAGTCAAGGCCGCTGCCTCAAAGGAAGACAAGAAAGTAATCGTAGAGATTCAGTAAAAAGAGGAGGGACTGCCGCAGAATAGATTAAGCTATTTTGCGGCAGCCCTTTTTAGTTATATATTTATATAAAGATTGCACAGAAAGGATCTTATATTTATGGAAAACATGCTGCGTGTAGGTGTAGTGACCTCTACCCACGGTGTACGAGGTGAAGTAAAGGTTTTTCCTACCACGGATGATGCCAAGCGCTTTAAGAAGCTGAAAACCGTTATCCTGGACACTGGAAAGGGACAGACCACACTGGAGATCGAACAGGTAAAATTCTTCAAAAACATGGTCATCTTAAAGTTTAAAGGATACGACAACATTAATGACGTAGAGACCTGGCGCCAGAAAGACCTGCTTATTACCAGAGAGCAGGCAGTTGCTTTAAAGCCGGATGAATATTTTATCACAGATCTCATCGGCCTGCTGGTTAAGGATGATGAGGGAAATGAAGTAGGCACTGTCAAAGATGTCCTGGAGACTGGTGCAAACGATGTTTATGTAGTGGCTCTTCCAAACGGAAAAGAGCTGCTTTTACCTGCTATTAAAGACTGTATCCTGAATGTGGATATAGAAAATGGAGAAATGACAGTCCATATCCTGGACGGATTAATGGATCTGTAAGAAAGGATCTGATGCAATGCCCACCATCTCTGTTTTAGATGAGACCACCATTAATAAGATCGCAGCCGGAGAAGTGATCGAGCGTCCGGCCTCTGTTGTAAAAGAACTTCTGGAAAATGCCATCGACGCCCAGGCGACTGCTGTTACCGTAGAGATCCGTGACGGCGGCTGCAGCCTGATCCGTATTACAGACAATGGCTGCGGTATTCCCAAAGATCAGGTTGCTACAGCTTTTTTAAGGCATGCCACCAGCAAGATACATACAGTAGACGATCTGATGACTATAGGTTCCCTTGGCTTTCGCGGTGAAGCTTTAGCCAGTATTGCCGCTGTTTCCCAGGTGGAGCTGATCTCAAAAACAGCTCAGACTCTTACAGGTACCCGTTACCAGATCGAGGGCGGGAGAGAAAAGAGTTTAGAAGAGATCGGAGCCCCGGAAGGAACTACCATCATTGCAAGGAATTTATTTTTTAATACACCGGCCAGAAAGAAGTTTTTAAAGACTCCGGTCACAGAAGGAACCCATGTAGCATCTGTAGTAGAAAAGATTGCCTTATCCCACCCGGATATCTCCATCCGTTTTATCCAGAATAACCAGAACAAACTGTATACCTCTGGAAATAATAATTTAAAAGACCTGATCTATACTGTATTTGGCAGGGAGATCACCTCCAATTTGTTAGAAGTCCATGCCCAGGGACCGGGAGTGACTATTACAGGATATATTGGAAAGCCTGTGATCGCCCGTTCTAACCGCAATTATGAAAATTACTTTGTCAATGGGCGGTATGTGCGCAGCAATATCCTTTCTAAGGCCATAGAAGAGGCCTACAAGCCTTTTATGATGCAGCACAAGTATCCTTTTACCATGCTGCATTTACAGATCGATCCTCAGACCTTAGATGTAAATGTCCATCCTACCAAGATGGAGCTGCGTTTCAGCGACGGAGAATTTATCTATAACCAGGTCATGAACGCAGTGGCAAATGCACTGGCACATAAGGAACTGATCCCGGATGTAAACTTAAACGATAAAGAAGAGCAGGATACAAAACACTTTGAGGAGAAAAAAACTCCAAGACCGGAACCTTTTGAGACAAAGCGAAAAGATGTGCTGGAACACAGTGAGCAGTCTGTTCCTGAAAGACCGGCTGCGGCTTCTGCTGCGGTCAGCTACCGCCAGATCGCGCCACCGAAGCCTTCTTTTGTAAAAGAACCGGATATTTCAGATATGATGCCGGAGTGGTTAAAAGAGAGAAAAAAGGCGGAGGAAGAGAACCGGAAGGCTTTTGAAAAATGGGACAGCAGCTCTGCAAATGAGAAAAAAGCTCAGAGCAGCGTGAACACAGGCAATGATATTCCGGTTTTTGAGGTTAAAGACATTGTACAGACTGTTTCGCAAAATCCGACTTCCCAGAATGTTAGTGACATAGTGGATAACTCTAGTTCAGGCAACGCTGCGATACCTGTTGCGGATAAAACAGTCTCTGGTACATCTGCCGCCACAGCCCCCAAGCAGTTAGACCTCTTCGGTGAAAAGCTGCTTGATCCGGCTTCCCGCCTGAAGCATAAGCTGATCGGTCAGCTTTTTGACACTTACTGGCTGATCGAATACAATGACCACTTATATATCATCGACCAGCATGCAGCCCATGAAAAGGTTCTTTATGAAAAGACTGTAAAAAGCTTAAAAGACCGGGATCACAGCTCTCAGATGGTAGAACCGCCTATTATTTTGACCTTAAATCCAAATGAAGAGCTGCTTTTGAATCGATATATGGAATACTTTACCCGTATCGGCTTTGAGATCGAGCCTTTCGGCGGCCGGGAATTTGCTGTCCGTGCCGTACCGGCTAATCTGTTTTCCATTGCAAAAAAAGACCTTCTTTTAGAAATGATCGACGGACTTTCTGATGAGATGGCTGCACATAATCCGGACAGTATTTATGAAAAGATTGCCTCTATGTCCTGTAAAGCGGCGGTAAAAGGCGGCAATCGCTTATCCGCTATGGAAGCGAACGAACTGATCGATCAGTTGTTAAAGCTGGACAATCCCTATGCCTGCCCTCATGGACGCCCTACCATTATCTCCATGAGCCGCTACGAACTGGAAAAGAAATTTAAGCGCATTGTATAAAAGGAGAACACATGAATACAGAAAAAAAGCCCCTTATTATCCTTACAGGGCCTACAGCTGTAGGTAAGACCGCTCTTTCCATCCAGCTTGCAAAAGCAGTAGGCGGAGAGATCGTAAGCGCGGATTCCATGCAGGTATACCGGCATATGGATATTGGCTCCGCAAAAGTGACAAAAGAAGAGATGGAGGGGATCCCTCATTATCTCATTGATGTGCTGGAACCTCAGGACGATTTTAATGTAGTCACTTTCCAGACACTGGCCCGCCAGGCTATGGATGAGATTTATTCTCACGGTAACATCCCTATTATCACAGGCGGCACCGGCTTTTATATCCAGGCTCTGCTTTATGATATTGACTTTAAGGAAAATGATGAGAAAAATCCCATCCGTGAAGAATTAGAGCAGCTGGCAAAGGATCTGGGGGACAAAGCACCGGAAGTATTACATGAGAAATTAACACAGGTAGACCCGGAAGCCGCAAAGCAGATCCATGCCAACAATGTAAAGCGTGTGATCCGTGCTATTGAGTATTTTAAGCAAACAGGAGAAAAAATCTCAGAGCATAACGAAGAAATGCGTCAGAAAGAATCTCCTTATAATTTCCTATATTATGTGCTCACCAGAGACCGTAAGACTCTTTATGAACGCATTGATAAACGGGTGGACATCATGATGGAAAACGGCCTGGTGGAAGAAGTAAAGAAATTAAAGGCCATGGGCTGTCACAGAGGCCAGACTTCCATGCAGGGACTTGGCTATAAAGAAATATTAGATTATCTGGATGATGACTGTACTTTAGAAGATGCCGTTTATATCCTGAAACGGGATACCAGGCATTTTGCAAAGAGACAGCTGACCTGGTTTCGCAGGGAGCGGGATGTACGGTGGCTGGACCTGGATGAATACCATGGGGATACAGACCGGATCTTTAAGGATATATTAAAGGATTGCGAAGAAAAAGGAATCGTGCTAAAATAGCAAACCGAAAATCAATTTAAGAGGAGTTATGAAACAATGGAACAGCAGATCTTAGAGGTTATGTATGAACAGCTGGGAATCAGCAAAGAAGTTCTTGACTATGCCGCAGATATAGAAAAAAGCCTGAAAGAACGTTTTGAAAAGATTGACCAGGTTGCTGAATACAATCAGTTAAAGGTCTTAAAGGGAATGCAGGACAATAAAGTCAGTGACATCCATTTTGCAGCAACTACCGGTTATGGCTACAATGACCTTGGCCGTGATACCTTAGAGGATGTATATGCCAGCGTTTTCCATGCGGAAAGCGCCCTGGTACGTCCACAGCTGATCTCCGGAACCCATGCGCTGCATATTGCATTATCTGGAAATTTACGTCCGGGAGATGAACTTTTATCCCCGGTAGGAAAGCCATATGATACACTGGAAGAAGTCATTGGTATCCGTGATTCTGTAGGTTCTTTAAAAGAGTATGGTGTCAGCTACCGCCAGGTAGATCTTCTCCCAGATGGCACCTTTGACTATGACAATATTGCAAAAGCCATCAATGAAAAGACCAAATTAGTGACTATCCAGCGTTCCAAAGGCTATGATCCACGTCCTACTTTTTCTGTAAAGAAGATCGGTGAACTGATCGCCTTTGTAAAGAAGATCAAACCAGAAGTCATCTGTATGGTAGATAACTGCTACGGCGAGTTTGTAGAAACCATCGAACCTACCGATGTAGGCGCTGATATGATCGTTGGTTCCCTGATCAAAAACCCGGGAGGCGGCCTTGCACCTATCGGCGGCTACATTGCCGGAAAGAAAGAGTGCGTTGACAGAGCTTCCTATCGCTTAAGCGCTCCAGGACTTGGAAAAGAAGTAGGTGCCAGTCTTGGCTTAAACCAGCAGTTGTTCCAGGGATTTTTCTTATCCCCGACCGTTGTTGCAGGTGCCTTAAAGGGAGCTATCTTTGCAGCCAATGTATATGAAAGATTCGGCTTCGGTGTTGTTCCAAATGGCAGAGAATCCCGCCATGACATCATCCAGGCCATTACTTTCGGCACTGCCCAGGGCGTGATCTCTTTCTGCAAGGGTATCCAGGCAGCCGCTCCTGTAGACAGTTTTGTAACTCCTGAGCCATGGGATATGCCAGGCTATGACAGCCAGGTTATCATGGCAGCAGGCGCATTTGTTCAGGGATCTTCCATTGAATTAAGCGCAGACGGTCCAATTAAGCCGCCGTATGCCGTTTATTTCCAGGGCGGTCTTACCTGGTACCATGCAAAGCTTGGCATCCTTAAGTCTTTACAGCAGCTTATTGATGACGGAGTTTTGAAAATCTTAAGATGACATGAAAAAAAACTTATGATAATATGATAACTTAAGGAGAGTGTTATGGGACGTAAGAATTTCTGGATCCTTCTGATCATGCTGCTTGCAGGCATTGTATTAGGAGGCTTTATGGGTCAGCTTGCCAACGGCATTTCATGGCTTGGCTGGCTGAATTTTGGCCAGTCTTTTGGTCTTGATTCACCTTTAGTCATCAACTTTGGCATACTGATCATCACCTTTGGCCTTACCATCAAGATCACTATGGCCAGCATCATCGGTATTGCCATCGCACTTATTATTTACCGCATGATTTAAAGCCATTAACGAACGAATCGCCTGCGCAAGCAGGCAATAGAGCACGTAAGTGCGGGATCCGTGAGTTTACCAGACTTCTGACAGACGTACTTGGAGAGGTGCCTCAGTCAGGAGGAAAATAATGGAAAAAAACATCCAATCAACAGAAAACAACGCACAGAAACTGACCATGAAGCAGCTGCCCAAAGAAGACAGGCCCTATGAAAAATGCATGGAAAAAGGTGCAAGGGCCCTTACAGACGAAGAACTTTTAGCAGTCATCATCCGTACCGGCTCAAAAGACGCCACCTCTTTAGAACTGGCAAAGGATATCCTTGCCTTAGAGGGATCGGGGACCCGTCTTTTGGGGCTTTTGCATCATTCCCTGAAAGATTATTGCCGCATCAAAGGCATAGGAACGGTAAAAGGGGCCCAGCTTATGTGCATCGGTGAGCTTTCCAGACGTATATGGAATTATAAAGCCAAAGAAGCCGTTCTTTCTTTCACCAGTCCGGAGCAGATCGCCGATTACTATATGGAAGATCTGCGCCACTTAGAGCAGGAAGAGATCCACGTTATGTTCTTAAATACCAAACAGAACCTTTTGCGGGATCTTTTAGTTTCAAAAGGTACAGTAAATGCTTCTGTGATCACCCCAAGGGAGATCCTAATTGAAGGCCTTCGCTGCCTGGCAGTGAACATGATCCTGGTCCACAACCATCCAAGCGGCGATCCAACCCCCAGCGAGTCGGACATGCTCCTTACCGCCCGGGTAAAAGAAGCAGGAGATGTCATAGGGATCGCTCTTTTAGACCATATTATTATTGGAGATAAAAGCTATTTAAGTTTCAGACAGCAGCAGATCATATAAGTTATCTGCCATCATATGCAGTTATACACGTAAAGGAAAACAGATATCCATGGAATCAAAACGCAGCAAATATATACTGGCAGGTCTTACAGCCTTCTGTATCCTGCTCATTGGTATCACATCTTTAAAAGACGGTATTATGGAGCCCCTTCGCACCGGCGTAGGGTATTTTCTTATCCCCATCCAGTCCGGCGTCAATAAGGTAGGTACGGGGCTTTACAATGAGATCACCGATTATGGAAAATTAAAGGACGCTTTATCAGAAAATGAATCTTTAAAAGACCAGGTGGCTCTTCTTACAGAAGAAAATAACAGACTTCAGGCAGAACAGTTTGAGTTAAACCGCCTGCGCCAGCTCTACCAGTTAGACCAGCAGTATATGCAGTACAACAAGATCGGTGCCAGAGTCATTGCCAGGGATTCTGAAAAATGGTTCCAGGTATTCCGTATCAATAAAGGTTCCGCAGATGGCATTGCTGTGGATATGAACGTAGTCGCAGACGGCGGTCTGGTAGGTATCGTTACAGATGTAGGCGCCAATTATGCCACTGTCCGTTCTATTATCGATGACTCCAGCCGTGTAGGCGCCATGTCCCTTGATTCTTCCTATAACTGTATCGTTGCAGGTGATCTTACCCTTTATGAGCAGGGAAGACTGAAACTTACTGATTTTTCAAGGGATGCCGTCCTTAGAAACGGAGACCAGATCATCACTTCCAATATCAGTACCAAGTATCTGCCAGGCATCCTTATTGGTTATGCAGTAGATGTTTCTATTGACCCGGATCATCTGACCCAGTCCGGTTACCTGATCCCGGCAGCTGATTTTGATAATCTTCAGGAAGTGCTGATACTGACAGATCTGAAAAACAGTGATCAGGAGGCAGGACAGTGAACAACGGAAAAATAAAACAGATCTTATTAAACATCCTATTGATCCTTCTTGCCTTTACTGTGCAGAACTGTGTATTCCCTCTGCTGCCATTTCTGGCGGCAACACCTAACCTGCTTTTGATCCTTACTTTGGAAGGAATGCAGGTATGTTTTATGGTATTTTATCAGGTCTGCTGCTGGATCTTTTCTACAGCGGGCCTTTTGGCTTTTATACACTGATCTACGTATATATTGGCTATTTCAATGGTATTTTTACCAAATATTATTACGAAGACTATATTACACTGCCTCTGATCTTAAGCATCGTAAATGGTCTGTGGTACAGCCTGTATATTTATATATTCCGCTTCCTGATCCGCGGCCGTTTAAACCTGCCTTATTATTTCATCAAGATCATGCTGCCGGAGATCATATTTACAGCAGTGACCACCTTGTTAGTATACCGTCTGTTCCTTTCAGCCAGCAGACGGCTGGAAGATATTGGAAAAAGGAGAGATACCACCATTGTTTAATGAATTGCTGGAAGTAACCAGGGAATTTCTTAAAAAACTTCTTACATCACGCCTTTTTGCCCTGGCAGTTATATTTACCCTTATGTTTGCAGGCCTGATCGGCAAACTGTTCCGCATGCAGATCTTAGACGGAAGCTCCTATCAGGAAAGCTATATGCAGCGTACCGAAAAGCTGGTGACCACTCCCGGGACCAGGGGCAATATTTATGACCACAATGGAAATCTGCTGGCTTATAACCAGTTAGCCTATGCCGTTGCCATCCAAGACCTGGGAGATTACCCAAAAGCTGTTGACAGAAATGCCATGATCTACCGCCTGGTAAGCATTTTAGAGCGCAGGGGAGAGAAGATCGACGGCAAGTTTGAGATTGCCATGGATGAGAACGGCCAGATGTATTTTACCAGTACATCCAATGCTGCAAAAAAGAGGTTTTTATTAAACTTCTATGGTATTTCCTCCCAGCAGTTAGATGATGATACAGGAAAATATCCTTCTGATATCACAGCAAGAGAAGCCTTTGAACTAAAGAAAGGCTCCACCCGCCAGGGATATAAGCTGGCAGACATGAAAGATGGGGATGGAAATCCCCTGGAACTTTCCGACCAGACCGCCCTTGACATGATCAATATCATCTATACCATGGAGCTGACCAAATTCCAGAAGTATGAGAGTACCACCGTTGCCACCAATATCAGCCAGGAGACTATGACCGAGATCAATGAAAATGCCGCTGACTTAAAAGGTGTTTCCATTGAACAGTCCTCCATCCGTGTATACAATGACAGCCTTTATTTTGCCCCCATCATCGGCTACACCGGCAAAGTCCAGGAAGACCAGATTGACAGCTTAAATGAAGACTGGCGGACTTCCCAGAATGCTTCCGATTCAGAAGTAGCGGACGGTGTGGAAAAATACGACTTAAATGATATTGTAGGCCGTATTGGCATTGAAAAGTCCATGGAGCTGGAACTTCAAGGCGAAAAAGGCTATACCCGCATGTATGTAGATAATATGGGACGGCCAAGAGAAATCATTGAGCAGAAAGATGCCCAGGCGGGAAATGACGTTTATCTGACCATTGACCGGGACCTGCAGATCGCTACTTACAATCTGGTGGAACAGCAGTTAGCCGGTATCATTACCAAGTTCCTGGTAAATGAGGATGTTGACCCGGCAACCATCAAGGATGGTTCTAAAAAGCCCATCCCTGTTAAAAACGCCTACTACCAGCTGATCAATAATAATGTTCTCTCTTTGGATGCCATGGCAGCAGACGATGCTTCTGATATTGAAAAGCAGATCTACCGTGCTTACACCACTTCCAGAGATCAGATTCTTACCAACATCCGAAATGAGCTTTTAAGCGATCATGCCTCTGTTATGAACGATCTGCCAAAGGATATGGCAAGCTATATGAATTATATTTACAGCTTTTTATCTTCTGACAGCTGCGGCATCGTACAAAGAGACAAGATCGATCAGAACTCTGCTGAATATCAGTCCTGGAAATCCGGTACTATCAGCCTGCGGGATTATATCTACAGCGGTATTGCAGCCAGCTGGGTAGACACTACCAAACTGGACTCCACCAGCAAATATTCCAACGCAGATGATATTTACAGCCAGTTAGTAGATTACATCATCACTCAGCTGCAGGATGATAAAGCTTTTGTCAAACGTATGTTCCGGTATCTGATAAGTGATAATGTAATCCCAGGAAACTGGCTGTGCCTGGCCCTTTTCGCCCAGGGCGTATTAAAAGACGACCCACAGGCAAAAGCAGGTCTGGCCACAGGAGACAGCGCATATACTTATAATTTTATTAAAAGTAAGATATCTGACCTGGAGCTGACACCAGCCCAGCTGGCACTGGATCCATGTACGGCTGGCTGCGTTGTAACCGATGTGCGCACCGGCGAGATACGTGCTTTAGTTTCCTATCCAAGTTATGACAATAACCGTATGTCCGGAAGCGTGGATGCTGCTTACTTTGCAAAACTGCAAAGCGATATGTCCAATCCGCTTTACAATAATGCTACACAGGCTATTAAAGCACCTGGTTCTACCTTCAAACCAATTACCGCTATTGCGGCATTGGAAGAAGGTGTGATCTCCCTGACAGATACCATTGACTGTACCGGTGTTTATGACCAGGCAAATCCGCCAATCAACTGCTGGATCTTCCCTGGAAGGCATGGAACAGAAGATATCGTGGCAGGTATCCAGAATTCCTGTAACGTGGTATTTGCAGAACTGGGACACCGCTTAAGTATGACAGCAGACGGCACTTATTCTCCGGAAAAAGGACTTTCTACCATCCGTAAATATGCCAGCATGTTTGGTCTGGACCACACATCCGGCGTAGAGCTTCCGGAAACAGAACCTCACCTTACCACCGAAGACCCGGAGCGTTCTGCCATGGGACAGGGAACCAACTCCTATAATAATGTACAGTTATCCCGCTATATCTCAGCGGTTGCCAACCGTGGAACCGTATTTGAATTAAGCCTGCTGGATAAGCTCACTGACTCCGATGGAAATCTGATCACCGATTACACACCGGCTGTCAGCTCCCATGTAGATGCAGCAGACAGTAC
>CAVIPV010000019.1:16666-27426 GCA_963644495.1 Prevotella sp.
GACAGTACCTGGGATGCGGTCCAGTCCGGTATCCGTCGGGTAGTTACTGACGGTTCCGCAAAATCTGTTTTTACAGGAAGTCCCGTAGAAGTAGCCGGAAAGACTGGTACTGCCCAGGAAGACCGCAGCCGTGCCAACCACGCCTTCTTCGTTTCCTTTGCTCCTTATAGCAACCCGGAGATCGCAGTAACCGTAAACATCCCTTATGGATATGCGGGAACCAACGCAGCTGCACTTGGTAAAAAAGTTTATGAGTATTACTATGGATACACGACTCTGGATGAGGTTTTAGGCTCCAAGGCTTCCAGCGTGTCCAATGTGACCGTTGAAGATTAAGATTACAGGTAATGGAAAACATTATAAAAAAGAGGTGGATCGAGTATGCAGGATGGAATCGTGATCAAAAGCAGCAAAGCAGGTATAACGGTGATCCTAAATCCGGATATGCCCTTTGCTGACCTTCTTGCCAGCGTGGCAAAGAAGTTTAAGGACAGCGCCCGTTTCTGGGGCAGTGCCCAGATGACACTTACCTTAGAAGGGCGTCCTCTTACACCAGAAGAAGAATTTCAGATCGTAAATACCATTACGGAAAATTCCCAGCTTCAGATCCTCTGCCTGTTAGACACAGACGGAGAACGGTCTGAACGCTGCGAAAAAGCATTAAATGAAAAATTAATGGAACTCAGCGCACAGACCGGCCAGTTTTACAAGGGCACCTTAAAACGGGGAGATGTGTTAGAATCCGAAGCCAGCATCGTTATCATCGGCGATGTGGAGTATGGAGCCAGAGTAACCGCCAAAGGAAATGTGATCGTTTTAGGGGAATTAAAGGGAACAGTCACAGCAGGAGCAGCGGGAAATGACCAGGCCGTGATCCTTGCATTTTCCATGTCCCCCCTGCAGCTGCGCATTGGAGATCATACCAGCCGTTTTAATGAGAAAAACCGCCGTCTTGGAAAAGGTACCATGATGGCATCGATGGAAGAGGGTGAATTAAAGGTCCTTCCTTTAAAAAAGCCTTTTCTCAGCAGCCTACTGGATATATAGGTAATAATTTTCTCTGAATCTAAAAAAATACTGGTAAATTTGCGCAATTTAATGTACAATAAACTGGTAAAGTATCAAAACTTAATTTTTCTGGAGGTTCTCCTATGAGTGAAGTCATTGTGATCACTTCTGGAAAAGGCGGGGTAGGAAAGACCACTACTTCTGCAAATGTAGGAACAGGACTGGCAGTCCTTGGGAAAAAGGTCGTACTCATCGATACAGATATCGGCCTTAGGAACCTGGATGTTGTTATGGGACTGGAAAACCGCATTGTCTATAATTTAGTAGATGTTGCAGAAGGAAACTGCCGTATGAAGCAGGCCCTGATAAGAGACAAAAGATATCCAAACCTTTACCTTCTGCCAGCGGCGCAGACACGGGATAAATCCGCAGTGACGCCGGAGCAGATGATTAAACTCACCGATGACTTAAAGGACGATTTCGACTATATCCTGTTAGATTGTCCTGCCGGCATCGAGCAGGGTTTTTATAATGCCATTGCCGGTGCAGACCGTGCACTGGTAGTCACCACACCGGAAGTTTCAGCCATCCGGGATGCAGACCGGATTATCGGGCTGTTAGAACACGCCCAGATAGGGACTGTGGACCTGATCGTAAACAGGATACGTGCTGATATGGTACGCCGGGGAGATATGATGTCCCTGACAGACGTACAGGATATCCTGGCAGTAAATCTGATCGGCGCCATTCCTGATGACGAAAATATCGTTATCTCCACCAATCAGGGAGAACCTTTAGTAGGTATGGGTTCCGCAGCAGGACAGGCTTACTTAAATGTATGCCGTCGGCTTCTGGGACAGAATGTACCTATGGAATCTCCCGGCGAGACCACAGGCATCCTGGCAAAGCTGTCCAGGATACTAAGAAGGGCATAAGGGGTGATGGCAGTTGAAATTACGGTGTTCCAAAGATACCGCAAAGCTCCGGCTTACCTTTCTGCTCCTTTCAGATAAAGCAGGCTGTTCACCGGAGATGATAGCAGCAATAAAAAATGACATGATCCGTGTCATTTCCAGATACATGAAGATAGAAAAAGACGCAGTGCGTCTTACCATGGATGCAGGCAGCGTTTCAGATGGGACTATCTGCAGACTGCCTGTACTCCGGGCGGACATACCTATTCGGTCTATGTCCAGCAAGGGGCTTTACTAATATGTTTTTTGACTACGATTTTAGAAACTACAATTTTCGTCTGATGGCCTATATGATCGCCTTAAATGTGATCGGTGTCCTGGTAGTGCGCAGCGCTACTAACAAAGATCCTGATTTTGTTACCAAACAGATGTTGGGCGTTTTAGTAGGCCTTGCGATCGCCATCGTTCTTTCACTGATCGACTATCACAAGATATTAAATCTCACTACACTGATCTATCTCTTATGTGTAGGCAGTCTGGTAGCCGTTCTCATCTGGGGACGCTCTGTTAATAATGCAAAGCGCTGGATCGAAGTTCCTGTTATCGGACAGCTCCAGCCCTCTGAATTTGTAAAAATTGGCCTGATCATTACTTTTTCCTGGTATTTTATGAAAAATCAGGAAAAAATAAATAATGTAAGCACCGTTGCTGTTGCAGCAGCGCTTTTCGCAGTTCCGGCTATGCTCATTTTTGAGCAGCCAAACCTTTCTACCTGCTTAGTCACCTTAGTCATTGTACTGGGGATCGTATTTTCAGCAGGTATCAGTTACCGGTGGATCATCGGAGTTTTATCTGTGACCATTCCTATGGTAGGAGCCTGTGTATATCTGCTCTTACATGGTCTGATCCCTTTTATCAAGGAATATCAGGCGGGAAGGATCTTAGCTTGGTTTTATCCGGACAAATACGGTGAAGCCAGATATCAGCAGAATAACTCCATTATCGCCATTGGTTCTGGCCAGTTAAAAGGCAAGGGACTGTTTAATACAACTATTGCATCTGTTAAAAACGGTAATTTCCTTTCAGAAGAGCAGACAGACTTTATCTTTGCCGTGATCGGTGAGGAGCTTGGCTTTATCGGCTGTGTGGTGGTCATCGTCCTGTTCCTTCTGATCGTGTACGAATGCCTGATGATGGCAGCCCGTGCAAAGGATCTGGCCGGACGGCTGATCTGTACAGGTATGGCCACTTTGATTGCATTTCAGGGATTTGCCAACATTGCAGTTGCAACCGGTATTTTCCCAAATACCGGGCTTCCTTTGCCGTTTATCAGCTACGGAAGCAGTTCCCTTATCAGTATTTTTATTGGTATGGGATTAGTGCTGAATGCAGGACTTCAGAGAGTACCAAGACATTATTGATCCAAGGAGGGTTATAGATATGACAATAGGACTGATCGCACATGACGCAAAGAAAAAACTGATGCAGAATTTCTGTATTGCTTACAGAGGCATCTTAAGCAAGCATACACTGTATGCAACCGGAACCACAGGAAGACTGATCGAAGAGGTTGCCAACTTAAATATCCACAAATACCTGGCTGGACATTTAGGCGGAACCCAGCAGATGGCTGCCCAGATCGAGCACAACCAGATGGATCTTGTTATCTTCCTGCGTGACCCGTTAACACCAAAAACTCATGAACCGGATGTAAATGATGTAGTACGTCTCTGCGACACCTACAACATCCCGTTAGCTACCAACCTGGCAACTGCAGAACTTCTGATTAAGGCTCTTGACAGAGGCGATATGGAGTGGAGAGAGGTAATAAGATAATGATAAGACGCCGTTTTGCGGCTTTTGCCGCCGGACTTGTCCTGTCTGTTTCCCTGTGTCTTTCCGGCTGTTCTCTTGGCCTGAAAGACGCATATTCCCTGAAGGACCGTATTCCTTCCATTGAGACTTCCTTTGCAGCCGAAGAAGAAACAGCAAAGGGATTTGCTTCGGATCTGTGTGTTATCTCCGATGAAGGTTCTTTTAACCCGGATGATGTAACCTCACAGGCCGGAGCTCTTTTTAACCTTACAGACAGAGAAGTCCTTTACAGCAAAGATGCTTTTGAAAAAATGTACCCGGCCAGCATCACCAAAGTAATGACTGCCCTGATCGCCATTAAATACGGCAATCTTGAAGATCAGGTCACTGTAACCGATGATGCTGTGATCACAGAGACCGGGGCCACCTTATGCGGGATCCAGCCTGGAGATACGTTGACCTTAGAGCAGCTTTTATACGGTCTTATGCTTCCTTCCGGTAATGATGCAGGAGCTGCCATTGCAGTCCATATGGCCGGCAGTATCGACGCTTTCGCTGATAAAATGAACGAAGAGGCAAAGCACCTGGGTGCAACGGATACCCACTTTATGAATCCCCACGGACTTCATGATGAAGATCACTACACAACTGCCTACGACTTATACCTTATTTTCAATGAGGCTTTAAAATATCCTGAATTCCGTACAGTCACCGGCTCTACCGCCTATACTGCCAATTATACCAATGGCGCAGGAGAAAGTGTTTCCAAGACCTGGAGAGGCGGAAACTGGTATTTAACAGGAGAGCAGGAGACGCCGGAAGGACTAACTGTATTTTCCGGAAAGACCGGAACCACAAAAGCAGCCGGATACTGTCTGATCATGGCTGAAAAGGATGATTCTGACAGAGAATTTATCTCTGTTGTGTTAAAATCCGACAGTCGTCCCCACTTATATGACAATATGACAAATATAATTTCTAAAATTGTCAAATAGTGATTGCGTTTTGTATGAATTTATACTATAATCAAGATAATCTCAATTGATTTTTTATACAACATATATAACTCAAGGAGGAGATCGCTATGGTTCAGATTATTGCAGGAAAAAAGGGTAAAGGCAAAACAAAACATCTGTTAGATATGGCTAACGCAGCTATCAAGGGGGCTAACGGAACAGTCGTATATCTTGATAAGAGTGCTCAGCATATGTACGAGTTGAACAACCGTATCCGTCTCATCAACGTAAATGAATTTCCACTGGCATCCAGTGAAGGATTCTTAGGATTTATCTGCGGAATCATTTCCCAGGATCATGACCTTGAAACCATGTATCTGGACAGCTTCTTAAAGCTGGCAGCATTAGAAGGTGCAGACATTTCTGACACCTACAAGACTTTGAAAGAGATCAGTGATAAATATCACGTAACCTTCGTTTTAAGCATCTCTATGGATGCAGAAGAGCTTCCAGAGTGTGCTAAGGGTGATGTAATTATTTCATTGTAATGATACATATTCTGTGATAGAATAGCAGACAGGAGCAAAAAGGCTGCCTGCCGCACAAGAGTCAAACAGTAGGCCTTGTGCGGAGGGTAGTCTTTTTTTGAGAAAAACATTTTTAGCAGGATATATTAAGACAAAAAGGAGAGTCCTGGTTCCATGTCGAAAAAGAAGAACAGGAAAATAATACCTTACAGAAGACCTCACAATATCAACGTGGGAATGATCATTTTCGGGATCATTTTCTTATATATGCTTTTTAATATCTTCGCCTATTTCAGAAGAGACCGTGTACAGTTTTATGAAGTAGTAGAAGGCGGTATCGTCAATAATAAGCAGTACACAGGCCTGATCCTACGGGATGAGCAGGTGCGCAATGCCCAGAACAGCGGCTATATCAACTATTACCTGAGAGAAGGAAAACGTGCTTCTGTGGGAACGCGGATCTATTCACTGGATGAAACAGGCCGTCTGGATTCCCTGTTAAAAGAAAATGGGGTAGAAGATGCGGCTCTTCCTGAGGAAAACCTGGCAGACATCAAAAAGCAGCTGTCTTCCTACGTTCTTTCTAGGTCGGATGAGGATTTTGGCTCCATTTATGATGCCAGATATTCCTTAGAAGCAGCTGTTATGGAGTATTCCAGTTTCAACGCTTTAGACCAGTTAGACAAGATATCCCAGGATTCCAGTCTTGTATTTGAACAGGTGCGGGCCGATGTATCCGGTGTGGTTTCCTACGGTATTGATTCCTATGAATCCCTGCAGCCTTCTGATGTGGAAGCAGACAGTTTTAATAAAGCCAATTATACGAAAAACATCCACAAATCCGGTGATCTGATTGAAAGCGGTACACCGGCCTATAAGATTGCAGCATCAGAGAACTGGTCCATTGTTTTTCCACTGTCAAGTGAAGATGCTTCCCTGTATGCAGATGAAACTTCCCTTACCATTGATTTCAGGGATTATGACCTGACTGTAACTGCTGCCTATTCTACTTTTACAGGAAAAGATGGAGCCACCTACGGCAAACTGGATATGGACCGGTATATGGCCCAGTTTATCATGGACCGTTTTATTGAATTTGAGATCGAGCAGCCTCAGTCCAAGGGCTTAAAAATCCCTATCACCGCTGTAACAGACAAGAACTTTTATATGGTCCCAAAATCCTATGCTGCACAGGGTGGTGATTCTACGGACATTGGATTCAATAAAGAAGTCTACAGTGCAGACGGAACCTCCGTTATTTTTGTTCCTTTAAATGAAGATTATGAAGATGAGGAGTTCTACTATATTGCAGTAGACGATGACGGAGATTTTAAAGCAGGGGATTACATTGTCCGGCCTGACTCCTCTGACCGTTACCAGATCGGCCGTACATCTTCATTAAAAGGTGTTTACAATATCAATAAAGGATACACTGTTTTTACCCAGGTAGAGATATTAGATTCCAACAGTGAGTATTACACTGTAAAAAATAATGTTACCTACGGACTTTCCGTTTATGACCATATTGTACTGGATGCCTCCTCAGTAGGAGAAGGACAGCTTCTGTACCAGTAAAAAGGTTCTTAAAGCAGGTACTGGAAAGATTCCGGGAAAACATGAATTCAAGGAGGAAATGAGCCATGATAAAAGAGCAGATCAGCGAAGTTAGAAAAAATATAGAAGAAGCCTGCAGACAGGCAGGACGGGACCCAAAAGAAGTTACTCTCATTGCAGTAAGCAAGACCAAACCGGTACCTATGCTGGAAGAAGCCTATGAAGCCGGCGCCAGGGATTTTGGTGAAAATAAAGTCCAGGAGATCTTACAGAAAAAGCCGGTTCTTCCAGAAGATATCCGCTGGCATATGATCGGTCATCTCCAGCGCAATAAGGTACACCAAGTGATCGATAAAGCAGTACTCATCCATTCCGTAGATTCCCTGCGTCTGGCTGAGCAGATCGAAGCAGAAGCAGCTAAAAAAGATATAGTGGCAGACATTTTACTGGAGGTCAATGTAGCAAAAGAGGAGAGCAAATACGGCTTTTTCTTAGAGGATACAGAAGCTGCCATCCGGGAGATTGCAAAATTCCCCCACGTACGGATCAAGGGCCTTATGACAATTGCGCCTTTTGTAGAGAATCCAGAGGAAAATCGAGAAGTTTTTAAAAAATTATATGAATTTGCTGTTGACATAGGTAAGAAAAACATTGATAATGTTACTATGGATGTGCTTTCAATGGGCATGACCGGAGACTATCAGGTTGCCATTGAAGAGGGCGCTACCATGGTAAGAGTCGGAACCGGCATTTTCGGCGCCCGGCTATATGGTGCTGCCCAGTAAAAGCAGCATGAAAAGAGGATTGGAGAGAGTAAAATGAGTCTGTTAGGTAAGTTAATGGATACCATGCGGTTAAGTTCTGAAGATGATGAGGACGATTACTACCTGGATGATGACTTTGAAGATGAGGCTCCCAGAAAAGGGCTTTTCTCAAAGAGAAATAATACAGAACCGGAAGATGAGCCAGAAGCTCAGGACAAGCCAAGATTTTTAGGCCGTTCAAACCCGAAAGTAGTTCCTATGAGAAGAAGCATGGAAGTGACTATGATCAAGCCAACTTCCATGGATGATTCCAGAGATATCTGTGATTACCTTCTTTCCGGAAAGGCAGTTGTATTAAACATGGAAGGGATCCACATGGAAACCGCTCAGCGGATCATCGATTTCACTTCCGGCGCTACCTATTCCATGAACGGTAATCTCCAGAAGATTTCTAACTACATCTTTATCGCCACACCTGATTCTGTAGAGCTGTCCGGTGATTTTCAGGACATCTTGTCAGCAGGTGCCAGTTCAGGAATGGACATGTCCAACCTGAATATCCATTTATAATACAGAAGATTGCGGCAGACCCCTATAGAGTCTGCCGATTTTCTATCTAAAAACAGCACCAAGGAGAATAATATGTCAAAACGCTTGAATGTTTATAAAGACCAGAAAACCATCTATGACATTGTAATGGAACCATCCTTTGATAAACTCCAGGAAGAAGTAAGTAAATTCAACCTGGGGGAACACAAAATATGTATTGTAACAGATACCCATGTAGCTCCTTTATATCTTGAAGAAGTAAAAGAGTTTTTAAGCAGATGCTGCAAAAAAGTTTCTTATTATATCCTTCCTGCAGGAGAAGAGCACAAAAACCTGGATACTGTAAAGAAGATCTATGAGCACCTTATTTTAGAGCACTTTGACAGGAAAGATATGCTGGCAGCTTTAGGCGGCGGCGTCATCGGCGATATGTGCGGTTTTACAGCTGCTACTTATTTAAGGGGAATTGATTTTATCCAGATCCCAACTACCTTGCTTTCCCAGGTAGATTCCAGCATCGGCGGAAAGACCGGTGTTGACTTTGACGCATACAAAAATATGGTTGGCGCATTCCACATGCCAAAACTGGTATATACCAACTTAAATACCCTTTTAAGCCTTCCTGAGGAGCAGTTTTCTTCTGGTATGGGCGAAGTGATCAAACACGGGCTGATCAAAGATGCTTCTTATTACCAGTGGTTAAAAGACAATAAAGAAGCCATTTTAAAGAGAGATCTGTCTGTATGCGAAGATATGGTATTTCGCAGCAATGAGATCAAAAAACAGGTAGTAGAAAACGATCCTACCGAGCAGGGCGAACGGGCTCTTTTAAACTTCGGGCATACCTTAGGACATGCCATTGAAAAGCTTAAAAACTTTACTGCCTTCCATGGTCACTGCGTAGGTCTTGGCTGTATTGCAGCGGCCCGTATCTGCGCTGTACGTGGCACACTTACTAATGACCAGGTAAAGGATATCCGGGATACCTTTGAAGGCTTTGGACTTCCTGTAACTGTAAATGGTCTTAAATGGGAAGACGTTTATTCTACCACAAAAAGTGATAAAAAAATGGATTCCGGTGTGGTAAAATTCATTCTCTTAAAGTCTGTTGGGGATGCCTATGTAGACCGTACTGTAACAGAGGAAGAGATGAAAGAAGGATTCAGCCAGGTTGATGGCGGTGTTAAAGGAGACAGATCATGACAAAAGAAAAACGTTCTCTCTTTATACGCTTTATCATCGGCTTTGTGATCCTTGTGGGACTTGACCAGTGGACAAAAGGGCTGGTTGTAGCCCATTTAAAGGACAATTCCCCTTTTGAACTGATCCCGGGCGTATTTGAGCTTTATTATTCTGAAAACCGTGGTGCTGCCTTTGGAATGCTTCAGGAAAAGCAGCTGTTCTTCTTCCTGATTGCAGTGGTAGTATTAGGAGCGGTCCTCTATATGTTATGGCGTATGCCTGACGGAAAGAAATACCGTCCTTTAGCAGTATGCCTTATGGGCATCGCATCTGGTGCAGTAGGAAATATGATCGATCGTATCTCCCAGAGCTATGTAGTGGATTTTCTTTACTTTAAACTGATCAATTTCCCTATTTTCAATGTAGCTGACTGCTATGTGACCTGTGCTGCCTTTGGACTGGTGCTCCTTATCATGTTCTATTACAGTGATGAAGATATGGCTGTATTCAATATGAAAAAGAAAGGCGGAAAGCAGTGAAACAGGAACTTTTCCCTGAAATAGCAGACAACGGTCTGCGCATCGACAAATACCTTTCCACTGTCAATGAGCAGTTAAGCCGATCCTACATCCAGAAACTTTTAAAAAGCGGTCTGGTACTGGTGGATGGCAAGCCGGTCAAAGCCAGTTATCAGGTGGATGAAGGAGATGTGATCTCTTTCGATATCCCGGAAGCAGTGGAACCGGAGATCGAGCCGGAAGATATGGATCTGGACATTTTATATGAGGATCAGGACGTGATCCTGGTGAACAAGCCAAAAGGCATGGTAGTACATCCCGCTGCAGGCCATTATTCCCATACATTAGTAAATGGTCTGATGTATCACTGCAAAGACCAGCTTTCCGGGATCAACGGCGTTATGCGGCCGGGGATCGTCCACCGCATTGACATGGATACTACTGGCGTGATCATTGCCTGCAAAAATGACATGGCCCATAATTCCATTGCCGCCCAGTTAAAGGAGCATTCCATTACCAGACGGTATCAGGCTATTGTCCACGGAGTGTTAAAAGAGGATACTGGCACCATTGAAGGACCGATCGGACGTCATCCAACAGACCGGAAAAAAATGAGTATTAATTATAATAACGGCAAACCGGCAGTAACCCATTATAAGGTCTTAAAGCGTTTCCGCCAGTATACCCATGTAGAATGCAGGCTGGAAACCGGCCGTACCCATCAGATCCGCGTACACATGGCAAGTATCGGTCATCCATTATTAGGAGATCTGGTCTATGGACCTGGAAAGTGTCCCGTTCCCGGACTGCAGGGGCAGACTCTTCACGCAGGTATTTTAGGATTTATCCACCCAAGAACGGGAGAGTACATGGAATTTACTGCACCTCTTCCCGAATATTTTGCAAAGCTTTTGAATACATTACCAGAATAACCTTTTTGTCGGACATTTGTCGGACATTTTTATATTTCTAT
>CAVIPV010000020.1:0-26784 GCA_963644495.1 Prevotella sp.
TTATTATTGTTGTTTTACTGGCTTTATCAGCCTATTTTTCTTCTGCGGAAACAGCCCTTACCATGGTAAATAAGATCCGTATGCGTACCCTTGCCGACGAAGGAAATAAGGCTGCAGCCTGTGTATTAAAGCTTCATGAAAATAAAAGCAAGATGCTTAGTGCTATACTTATCGGAAATAATGTGGTAAACCTGTCCACTTCATCGATTATGACCATTTTGGCGGCAGATGTTTTTGGAAATGCTGCAGTTGGTGTAGCTACAGGTGTGCTGACTGTTCTGATCCTGATCTTCGGTGAGATCACACCAAAGACTATGGCTTCCCTGGAATCTGATAAGATTGCCATGAAAAGTGCCAAAAATATTTATTTTCTGATGATGATCCTGACACCGGTAATCTGGACCATCAATCAAATGTCCGTTTGTATCCTGCGCCTGCTCCAGGTGGATCCTGATAAAAAGACAGATGCCATGACCGAGGATGAACTTCGTACTATTGTGGCAGTGGGCCATGAAAAGGGCGTTATTGAGACAGATGAGAAGGATATGATCAATAATGTGTTTGATCTGGGAGATTCTGTAGCCGGGGATATTATGGTTCCTCGTGTGAATATGACCTTTATTGATATTGATGCAAGCTATGAAGAACTGATGGAAAAATTTCGCAAGACCCGTTACACCCGTTTTCCGGTCTACCAGGACAGCAAGGACAATGTGGTGGGGATCATCAATATCAAGGATCTTTTGCTGGAAGAAGAGGGAGAAGTCTTTTCTATTAAAAATCATTTACGAAAGCCGCTTTACACCTTTGAAGCAAAAAAAGTTTCAGAACTGATGCTGGAAATGCGGAAAACTTCTAATAATATTGCAGTGGTGCTGGATGAATACGGAACTACTGCAGGTCTGATCACACTGGAAGACATCCTGGAAGAGATCGTAGGTGATATCCGGGATGAGTATGATGCAGATGAGGAAAAGGATTTTGTAAAGTTAGGCCACGGAGTCTACCTGGCAGACGGTGCCATGAGCTTGGATGATGTAAATGACAGACTGGGACTTTCCCTGTATTCGGAAGATTATGATTCCATCGGCGGTCTTATGATCGAAAACTTAGATCATATCCCGGTCCAGGGGGAAATGGTAACAGTGGGAAATATCCGTCTGTCTGCCCACAGAGTCAATGGAAACCGCATTAAAAAGGTCTGTATCCAGATCTTGAAAACAGACAATAAAAAATCATAGAAAAAGTGCTTGCATTAAGCGGAAAACTATGATAATATCAATTCGTTGTGACAAGAATAGATGGTCCTCTGTTACTGTAGTATTATGAACAGGATTTATGATACAGGGTATTAAGAACATCCAATAGATGAAGGAGGTTCACACCATGAACGAAATTATTAAGAATATCGAAGCAGCACAGTTAAAAGAATCCGTACCTAGCTTTAATGTTGGTGATACTGTAAAGGTATACAACAAGATCAAAGAGGGTAACCGCGAGAGAATCCAGATTTTCGAAGGAACTGTTATTAAGAGACAGAACGGCGGAGCTAGAGAGACTTTCACAGTAAGAAAGAACTCCAACGGTATCGGCGTTGAAAAGACCTGGCCATTACATTCCCCAAGCGTTGACAACGTAGAAGTTGTTCGTAAGGGTAAAGTAAGAAGAGCTAAACTGAACTACTTAAGAGACAGAGTAGGTAAGGCTGCTAAGGTAAAAGAGTTAGTTAAATAATTTAAGTTTGAATGATCAAAAAGGGGCAATGAAAATTGCCCCTTTTTAGCTCATAAAAGACAGGTTGCAGACAGGCACGCACAGACGGGGGTAACAGTTTGGATTTCTATATTAATGATGATACAGCCTGGCTGCGAAAGGCTGTAAGATGGGTGGTAAATATCGTAGTAGCCATTGCCTGCGGCTGGTTCCTGGTTTATGGATTTGGAGAGCAGATCCTTATATCCGGCAATTCCATGCAGCCTCAGTTAAGTGCCCAGGATGTGGTACTTATGAACCGCATCACCTATGTAACAGGAGATCCGGACCGCTTTGATGTGGTGGTATTTGAACGGGAAGACGGAAAGAAAAATGTAAAACGGATCATCGGACTTCCGGGAGAGACGGTACAGATCCAAAACGGTCTTATCTACATTAACGGGGAAGCCCTGAAAGAAGACAAGATGGGAGAAGTATCTCTGGCAGGAAGAGCTGCAGATCCCGTACGTCTGGGAGAAAAAGAGTATTTTCTTTTGGGTGATAACCGCAGCAGCAGTGAAGACAGCCGTTTTCCAAATATTGGAAATGTAAAAAGAGAACAGATACTGGGCAAAGTATGGTTTCGCATGCTCCCGCTGTTGAACCTTGGCTTTGTATCGTAAAAGGAGTTAAAATATATGAATATACAGTGGTATCCAGGTCATATGACCAAGGCAAGAAGGGCAATGCAGGAAGACATCAAGCTCATCGATCTTGTGATCGAGTTGGTGGACGCCAGAGTCCCTTTTTCCAGCCGTAACCCGGATATTGACAAGCTTGCAGCAGGAAAGGCAAGAATGGTCCTGTTAAATAAGGCAGACCTGGCAGACGAGGCAGAGACACGCAAGTGGGCCCAGATGTTTGAGGATATGGGCATCCACGTAGTAAAGATCGACGCCCGCAACAAGGGAACCTTAAAGCAGGTACAGACCGCACAGCAGGAAGCATGTAAGGAAAAGATCGAGAGGGACCGTCGCAGGGGCATTTTAAACCGCCCCATCCGTACCATGGTAGTAGGTATCCCGAACGTAGGAAAGTCTACGTTTATCAATTCTTTTGCAGGAAAAGCCTGCGCTAAAACAGGAAATAAGCCTGGCGTTACCAAGGGAAACCAGTGGATCCGTTTAAATAAGACTTTAGAGCTTTTAGATACCCCTGGTATCTTATGGCCCCGTTTTGAGGACCAGCAGGTAGGTCTGCATCTGGCGCTCATCGGTTCTATTAACGATCAGATCTTAAATAAGGACGAACTGGCCTGTGAACTGATCAGTCTTTTAGAGAAAGACTATCCGCAGGTGGTAAAAGACCGTTTCGGCATTGAAAATGTAGAAGAAGACCGTGTAAAAGTCTTAGAAGAGATCGCAAGAAGCCGTGCCTGTCTGATGAAAGGCGGGGAATTAGACCTTGCAAGAGCCTCCGCCCTGCTTTTAGATGACTTCCGTGGAGGAAAATTAGGCCGCATCAGCCTGGAGAAGGCAGAAGATTACAAAGACAGGATCAAGGTGAAATAAATGGCCAGAGAGTTAAAAGGGGAAAAACTGGAAAAAGAGCTTTTAAGACTGGAAGAGATGAAGGCCTATGAAAAAGAGAATGCCCAGTACGAGCTGATTTGCGGCATTGACGAGGCAGGAAGAGGACCTTTGGCAGGTCCTGTAGCAGCAGGAGCGGTGATTCTTCCAAAAGACTGTCAGATTTTGTATCTCAATGATTCTAAAAAGCTTTCTGAAAAGCGCAGGGAAGAGTTGTTTTTAGAGATCAAGGAAAAGGCTGTTGCCTGGAGCGTAGGCATTGCCACGCCACAGCGGATCGATGAGATCAATATCCTGCAGGCTACTTATGAGGCTATGAGAGAGGCTATTAAGGGACTTGGAGTACAGCCAGGGCTTTTGTTAAACGACGCTGTGACTATTCCAGGAGTGGAGATCCCTCAGATCCCCATTGTAAAGGGCGATGCCAAAAGTGTATCTATTGCTGCAGCCAGTATTTTAGCCAAAGTTACCAGGGACCATATGATGATGGAATACGATGAGATCTATCCGGAGTATGGCTTTGGAAAGCACAAAGGATATGGCACAAAGGCCCATATTGAGGCATTAAAGGCACTTGGCCCATGCCCCATCCACAGAAGAAGCTTTATCGGTCATTTTGTAGAGGTATAGGGGAACTATAAGAATTTGATGAATAAAAGAGAAGTTGGCAGCCGTTACGAAGAAGCAGCGGCTGCTTTTTTGCAAAAACAGGGATTTCGCATTTTGAAGAAAAACTTCCGGTGCAGACAGGGAGAGATCGACCTGGTGTGCAGGGAAGGAAAAGAGCTGGTATTTACAGAGGTAAAATACCGGTCCGGGACCTCCTGTGGCTCTCCTTTTGAGGCAGTGGATCTTCGCAAGCAGGAAAAAATACGGCGTACGGCTTTATTTTATTTATGCCGCTATGGTTATCCGGAAAATACGCCCTGCCGTTTTGATGTGGTAGGCATAACCGGAGGTAATATACGGCTGATACGAAATGCTTTTTAACCAAAGTATCTTTATATAGACTTTATTGACAGATTTATAAATTTATAGAAAAGAGGCAGATAGATGATTCCGTGGAACTATAAAAATGAAGATCATGTATTTACACAAAGGGAAGAAAATGGGGTTCCCTATCTTTCCTTTGACGCACTGGAAGAGACCGGCCTTGTGGTAAATGGCTTTTCCACCCGTTTAGGCGGCGCAAGCAAAGGGAAATATGCTACCATGAACTTTGCCTGGAACAAGGGGGATGATCCGGCAGATGTGTTGGAGAACTATACCCGTATGGCAAAAGCTTTAGGCGTTGACAGGGACCGTATGGTGGCATCCCAGCAGACCCATACCACCAATGTGCGTCTTGTAACAGAAGAAGATGCAGGAAAAGGCGTAGTGCGGGAGCGGGATTACACAGATGTGGACGGCCTGATCACCAATGTACCTGGCCTTACACTGGCAACCTTTTATGCAGACTGTGTGCCGCTGTATTTTGTGGATCCGAAGAATAAAGCCATCGGCCTTTCCCACTCCGGCTGGCGGGGCACTGTAAACAGAATGGGGCAGTGTACCATAAATGCTATGAAAAAAGCCTTTGGGACCAAACCTAAAGACCTGGTCACCTGCATCGGCCCGAGCATCTGCCAGGACTGCTTTGAGGTGGGAGAAGAGGTGGCAGAGGCTTTTATGGAAAGCTTTAAGCCGCAGTGGCATAATGAGATCATTGCCCCGGGAAAACGTCCGGACAAGTACCAGTTAAATTTATGGCGTGCTAATGAGATTATTTTCATGGAATCCGGGGTAAAGCCGGAAAATATCCATACCACCAATATCTGTACCATGTGCAACCGCGAATATCTCTTTTCCCACCGGAAGGTTGGCAATGAAAGAGGCAATATGGGAGCCTTTTTAGGGCTTAGATCTTGTATTTTTTAAGGAAATGTTCCTGAATACTTGACCCGTATCATGGAAAATGGTATAAAACAATAGGATAAAGGACTATTTAAGGACCATTATAGGACAAAGGAGTATGCTTTCATGGCTAATAATTTTGTATTCAATGACTCTCTTCCAGTAGCACCTTTAAAGTTAGCTGCACTGGAAAGCTGCAAGGAATTTGCATCTAAGGTTGATTCCCACATCGTTCAGTTCCGCCGCAATGATATGGAGGAATTAAAGCGCCGCAAGGCAGATCTGCATTACCGTGGTTATGATGTAGATTCTTACCTGCTGGATTTTGAGTGCCCAAGATTTGGTACCGGTGAGGCAAAGGCAGTGATCAATGAGTCTGTCAGAGGTACAGACATTTTCGTAATGGCAGATGTAATGAATTACAGCATTCCTTACACTGTTTGCGGTTACACCAATCACATGTCACCAGATGATCATTTCCAGGATATGAAGCGTGTCATTGGTTCCTGCGTGGCAACTGCACATCGTGTAAATGTGATCATGCCATTCTTATATGAAAGCCGTCAGCATAAGAGAAGCAAACGTGAATCCTTAGACTGTGCTATGGCATTGGAAGAACTGATCAAAATGGGCGTTGAGAACATCATTACTTTTGATGCTCATGACCCAAGAGTACAGAATGCCATCCCGCTGTACGGATTTGACAACTTTATGCCAACTTACCAGTTTGTAAAGACTCTGTTTGCCCATGATAAGACCACTCAGATCGACAAGGATCATCTGATGATCATCAGCCCGGATGAAGGCGCTATGAACCGTGCCGTATATCTGGCAAACAACTTAGGTGTTGATATGGGTATGTTCTATAAGCGCCGCGATTACTCCAAGGTAGTAAACGGACGCAACCCTATCGTTGCACATGAATTCCTGGGCTCTTCTGTAGAAGGAAAAACTGTTCTTATCATCGACGATATGATCTCCTCCGGTGAGAGCATGTTAGACACATGTAAGGAATTAAAGGAGAGAAAGGCAGCGAAGGCAATCGTATGCTGCACCTTTGGCCTGTTCACCAATGGTCTTGAGAAGTTTGACGAATATTATGAAAAGGGATATCTGGACTATGTAATTACCACCAACTTAAATTACCGTCCAAAAGAACTTTTCGACCGCAAGTGGTATCTGGAAGCTGATATGAGCAAGTACACAGCAGCTATCATCAACTCCTTAAACCATGACCGTTCCATCAGCGCATCCCTGTCCCCAACAGACAAGATCCAGAAACTGGTACAGAAACGCCATAATGGAGAGATCTGATGAGCACGTAAGAAAAACAAGCGGCTGCGAAGCAGACATTTGTTTTTCGGTGTCATCAACGAGCGACCCGCCTGCGACAGCAGGCAGTGGAGCGCGATAGCGCGGGGGTCGTGAGTGTATATACTAGCGTAATAATGCCGCAAAACAGAGAGTGAATCTGCTTTGCGGCATTTTCGTGCTGTAAATCTGGTTTACAAAGTTCTTTAAAATTGTTATGATATAATGAGTCCAAAAGAAAAACAAGCGACACCGCAGGTGGCATTTGTTTTTCTTAGACCATTAACGAAGGTTCCGCCTGCGATAGCAGGCAGTGGAGCGCGTCAGCGCGTGAACCTGAGTGAACTTACGAAATACACAGAGGTTATATGAATATGAATAAAAAACTGGAAGGACATCCCATCTCGAAAGTAGATCCGGGTTCCATTGGAGAGGAACTGGATCTGGAGCCGGGAGACAGAGTCCTTACCATCAACGGAAATCCCGTTGAAGATATATTTGACTACGAATACTATGTAAACAGCCCGTCCATGACCATGGTGGTGCGAAAAGCCAACGGGGAAGAATGGGAACTGGATATAGAAAATGACTACGAAGACCTGGGACTGACCTTTGAAAACGGCCTGATGAGCGATTACCGTTCCTGCAGCAACAAATGCATTTTCTGCTTTATCGACCAGATGCCGCCGGGAATGCGTGAGACCCTTTATTTCAAAGACGATGACACCCGTTTATCGTTCCTTCAGGGAAATTATGTTACACTGACCAACTTAAAAGATAAAGACGTAGAGCGTATCATCCGCTTTAAGCTGGCGCCTATTAACATTTCTGTACAGACCACCAATCCGGAACTGCGCTGCATGATGCTGCACAACCGGTTTGCAGGACGTGCATTAAAGATCATAGACCGCCTGTATGAAGCAGAAACCCCTATGAACGGACAGATCGTTCTCTGCAAGGGAGTAAATGACGGGGCAGAGCTGGAACGTTCTATCAGCGATCTGTCCAAATATGCTCCCATTATGCAGAGTGTTTCTGTGGTACCTGTAGGACTTTCCAAATACAGAGACGGCTTATATCCATTAGAGCCTTTTACAAAAGAAGACGCCTGTGCCACTATTGATATGATCGAGCGGTGGCAGAAGAAGATCTACGCAGAACACGGGATCCATTTTATCCATGCCAGCGATGAGTTTTATACACTGGCTGAAAGGGAACTTCCGGAAGAAGAGCGCTATGACGGCTATATCCAGCTGGAAAACGGCGTGGGAATGCTGCGGCTTATGGCTACAGAGGTAGCGGAAGCGTTGGACAAGGTAGAAGGAAATGACGAACCAGGTTTTGTATCCCTTGCAACCGGCCGACTTCCTTATCCTTATATGGAAAAATACGCTGGCTGGATCCGGGAAAAATTCCCCAACAGGACTATTAACATTTATCCCATCCGCAATGACTTCTTTGGAGAACGGATCACCGTTTCCGGTCTGATCACAGCTAAGGACCTGATTGCCCAGCTTAAGGACAAGGATCTGGGAGACTATCTCCTTCTTCCTATTAATATGTTCCGTATCGGTGAGACCGTATTCTTAGACGACTTAACAGCAGAAGATGTAGAAAAGGCTTTACAAGTTAAGATCCGTATAGTAAAATCAGACGGGCAAGATTTTGTCCAGGCTATCCTTGATCCATCCTCAGAGCCGGAGCCAGAACCAAAGGAAGAAGGACTTCCGGGAGAAGAATATGGCTATGAAGGCTATGAGCTAGATGAAATATGGGAAGATGAAGATGAATATATAGAGGACGATGAAACAGAAAGTGAAGAATAAAAAGGTCATCGGCAGCTGTGAATGCTGCGGAAACTATGTATATGATGAAGAAAATGAATACTATGTCTGCGAAGTAGACTTAGATGAGGACGATATGGTACGTTTCTTAAAAGGAGATGTAAGGGCATGTCCTTATTACCAGTCAGATGACGAATATAAGATCGTGCGCAAGCAGATATAGTGGCGATAAAGCGCAGGCAAAGTATGACGCCTGACAAAGTAAGGAGGAAAACAATTGAGTAAACCAGTCGTGGCCATTGTAGGAAGGCCAAACGTTGGAAAATCCACCCTGTTTAATGTAATTGCAGGGGATACTATTTCCATTGTAAAAGATACACCTGGTGTTACCAGAGACAGGATCTATGCAGACTGTACCTGGCTGAATATGAATTTCACACTGATCGATACAGGCGGTATTGAGCCTGACAGCAGCGATATCATTCTTTCCCAGATGAGAGAGCAGGCGGAGATCGCCATTGCTACTGCGGACGTGATCGTATTTATCGTAGATGTACGTCAGGGCCTGGTAGATGCTGACTCTAAGGTAGCAGATATGCTGCGTAAATCCCATAAACCGGTTATTCTGGCAGTTAATAAGGTAGACAGCCTTTCCAAGTTCGGAAATGACGTTTATGAGTTCTATAATCTGGGTATCGGTGATCCGATCCCTGTATCAGGCGCTTCCCGTTTAGGTATCGGCGATCTGTTAGATGCAGTTGTGGCTCATTTCGATGCCGCCCAGATGGAAGAAGAGGAAGATGACCGCCCAAGGATTGCAGTAGTAGGAAAGCCAAATGTAGGAAAATCTTCTCTGATTAATAAGCTTTTAGGTGAGAACCGTGTGATCGTTTCCAATATTGCAGGTACCACCAGAGATGCAGTAGATACAGAGATCGTCCACAACGGCATTCCTTATGTATTTATTGATACAGCGGGACTGCGCCGTAAGAATAAGATCAAAGAAGACTTAGAGCGCTACAGCATTATCCGTACTGTAACAGCCGTAGAGCGTGCTGACGTAGTCATTATTGTGATTGATGCAAAAGAAGGCGTTACAGAACAGGATGCAAAGATCGCAGGTATTGCCCATGAGCGCGGCAAAGGCATTATCGTTGCTGTTAATAAGTGGGATGCCATTGAAAAGAATGATAAGACTATTTACCAGTATACCAATAAGTTAAAAGAAACTCTGTCCTTTATGCCATATGCTGAGTATATCTTCATTTCCGCAGAGACTGGCCAGAGACTTCCAAAGCTGTTTGATATGGTAGATGCAGTGCGCCAGAACCAGAATATGCGTGTGGCTACCGGCGTATTAAACGAGATCGTTTCTGAGGCAGTTGCTATGCAGCAGCCGCCGTCTGACAAGGGCAAACGCTTAAAAATCTACTACGTAACACAGGTAGCAGTAAAGCCGCCGACCTTCGTAGTTTTCGTAAACGACAAGGAATTGATGCATTTCTCATATACCAGATATATAGAGAACCAGATCCGAAATGCCTTTGGCTTTAGAGGAACTTCTCTTAAATTCCTTATTCGTGAGCGGAAAGAAAAAGATAAGTAGTTATTAATTAAACAATGAAATTTAGCAGGGCCTGCTGCACACAGCTTTTATAAACAGCTGGCGCGACAGTCCCTGAATTGCGTTTATGTTGCAGAAAAATAAATGTACGCTATATACGGACAAATGCCCATGCAGGAAAGCGTAAAAAAGCGTGAAAACACAAAAAATAAAGTGTTATAAAATTACATAAGGGGTATGAAAATGGAACGTCTTGTATGTTTGGCAGTAGGATATCTGTTTGGTATCTTCCAGACCGGTTATATTTATGGAAAGGTACACGGTATAGATATCCGCAAATATGGAAGCGGCAATTCCGGCAGTACCAATGCATTGCGTGTAATGGGGAAAAAAGCAGGTCTTACAGTTTTTGCAGGAGATTTCTTAAAAACAGTGATCCCCTGTATGACAGTCCGCTTTCTCTTTAAAAACCAGCCGGACTATGCCTGCGTATATATGCTCTATATGGGTCTGGGAGTGATCTTAGGGCATAATTATCCTTTCTATCTGCATTTTAAAGGTGGAAAAGGAATTGCAGCAACAGCCGGTATCATCTTTTCTATTGACTGGAGACTGACGGTTTTATGTCTGGCAGTATTTATACTGATCGTGGCTGTAACACGTTATGTTTCTTTAGGTTCCCTGGTAGTTTCCATTATTTTACTGGCATGGAACATCTATATGGGAAGATACGGTGCCTATGGATTAAGTTCTGTTTCTTCTATTGAATATGGAGTAATAACTGCAGTAATCGCAGCTATGGCGTTCTGGCGCCACAGAGCAAATATCCTTCGTCTGATCCATGGAAATGAAAATAAGATCGGCGCGAAAAAAGCATAAAATAAGAAAAAGGATGGTGGGGTCATGGCATCAGTTGGAGTAATCGGATCAGGAACATGGGGAACAGCACTGGCGATCCTTTTAAACGGAAATGGTCATAAGGTGCAGCTGTGGTCAGCAGTTCCCGCAGAGGTAGAAAGCTTATCAGTAAACAGAAAACATCCTAATTTAGGAGACACGCCAATACCGGAAACGATCGATATAACCGGTGATTTAGAGGCAGCGATGAAGGATAAGGATCTGTTAGTCCTGTCAGTGCCATCTGTCTACGTGAGACAGACAGCAGCAAAGATGAAACCTTGGTTAAAACCGGGTCAGATCGTTACAAATGTGGCAAAAGGAATTGAAGAGGCAACTTTAAAAACGCTTTCCGAGGTGATCGAAGAGGAGCTTTTGCAAGCAGAGGTAACAGTCCTTTCCGGTCCAAGCCATGCAGAGGAAGTAAGCAGAGGACTCCCCACCACCTGTGTAGCAGGTGCCCACAGCAAGGCAGCTGCAGAATATGTGCAAAGCCTGTTTATGAGCCCTGTATTCCGCGTGTATACAAGTCCGGATATGTTAGGCATTGAGCTGGGCGGAGCTTTAAAAAATGTGATCGCTCTGGCAGCAGGTACAGCAGACGGACTGGGATGTGGGGATAATACAAAGGCCGCCCTGATCACCAGGGGCATTGCTGAAATCACCCGCCTTGGAACTGTTATGGGCGGAAAGAGGGAGACCTTCTCCGGGCTTAGCGGCATCGGTGATTTGATTGTTACCTGTGCCAGCATGCACAGCCGCAACCGCAGAGCCGGTATCCTTATTGGCAAGGGTTATACCATGGATGAAGCCATGAAAGAAGTAAAGATGGTAGTAGAAGGCGTATACTCTGCAAAAGCAGCATTAAAACTGGCAGAAAAATACCAGGTGTCTATGCCTATCGTAGAACAGGTGAACGAAGTTTTATTCGACGGCAAATCTGCAAAAGACGCGCTGGCAGAGCTGATGCTCCGGGACAAATGTATGGAAAATACCAGCCTTGCCTGGGATAAGGAATAGTTCTCATAACTACAGATTATGGAGCAACCTGAACTGCTCATGATTTTTTATAAAAAGGTATTGACAAGGCAATGGTCAGTTTTTATAATGTAAAAAGTTTAAGAACAAATGTATCTGTATGAAAGATATGCCGGATACAGTTATGTGAGGAGGAAACTATTATGAAAAAAAGATTCTTAAGCGCTGGTTTAGCAGTAGTTATGGCAGCATCCTTAACCGCATGCGGCGGCTCAGGTTCCGCATCTACCACAGCAGCAGCTGGCGAGAGCAAGGCAGAAGGAGAGACTACGGCAGCAGAAGGCGAAAGCACAGCAGCAACCGACGGTGCTGTATTTAAGATCGGCGGCATTGGCCCTGTAACCGGCGGTGCAGCAGTTTACGGCCTGGCTGTACAGCACGGTGCAGAAGTTGCTGTTAAGGAGATCAATGCAGCAGGCGGTATTAACGGTGTACCGGTCGAGTTCCAGTTCCAGGATGACGAGCATGACGCAGAGAAGTCAGTAAACGCTTACAATACCTTAAAAGACTGGGGCATGCAGGTTCTTATGGGAACTGTTACTTCTGCTCCATGTATCGCAGTTGCTGATAAGACTGCAGCTGATAATATGTTCCAGATCACTCCATCCGGCTCTGCAGTAGAGTGTGCTGCAAACCCAAACGTATTCCGTGTATGCTATTCTGACCCGGCTCAGGGTACTGCATCTGCTAAGTACATCGGTGAGCACAAGCTGGCAAGCAAAGTAGCTGTTATCTATGATAGCTCTGATGTATACTCCAGTGGTATTTATGAGAAGTTTGCTCAGGAAGCTCCAAACCAGGGCATTGAAGTTGTTGATGCAGAAGCATTTACCGCTGACAGCAACAAGGATTTTTCCACTCAGTTACAGAAAGCAAAAGAGTCTGGTGCGGAATTAGTATTCCTGCCAATCTACTATACCGAAGCTTCTCTGATCTTACAGCAGGCTAATACCATGGGATACGCTCCTCAGTTCTTTGGATGCGATGGTATGGACGGTATCTTACAGGTTGAAAACTTCGATGTTAAGCTGGCTGAAGGTCTGATGCTGTTAACTCCGTTTGCAGCAGATGCTACAGATGATCTGACTGTAAAATTTGTTAAGAGTTTTGAGGATGCATACGGCGAGACTCCGATTCAGTTCGCAGCAGATGCTTATGATGCAATGTACATTATCAAGGCAGCTATAGAAGAAGCAAATGTAACTCCGGATATGTCTGTAAGTGATATCTGCGATGCTATGAAGGGTGCGATGATTCAGATCAAGGTAGACGGTCTGACCGGTACGAATATGAGCTGGACAGAAGACGGCGAGCCTGAGAAGGATCCTAAGGCTGTGCAGGTTGTAGACGGTGCTTACAAGGCTATGGATTAATTAATTTCTGAAAGTTAAGAAAACCTATCAATAACCCAAAGGAGGGTTGTCGTAATGACAACCCTCTTGGTTTTGTAGAGAGAACGTCGGGGTTAATGGGGAAATCCGGACTTTTAATATTTCATGAAGAGGTGTATGTATGAGCTTTATCAACTATTTGATCAATGGCGTCAGCCTGGGCAGTGTATATGCGATCATCGCACTGGGATATACCATGGTTTATGGTATTGCGAAGATGCTGAATTTCGCTCATGGTGATATTATTATGATAGGAAGCTATGTTGTGTTTGTCACAGTCAGCTCTATGGGACTTCCACCTATGTTAGGCGTCCTGCTGGCGGTAGCAGCATGCACATTGTTAGGTGTTGTCATTGAACGAGTGGCATATAAGCCGTTACGTAATGCATCACCTCTTGCTGTATTGATCACAGCCATCGGTGTCAGCTACCTGCTTCAGAACGTAGCGCTGCTGATCTTTGGCGCTGATACAAAATCTTTTACTTCCGTTGTAAAGATCCCGGCATTAAAGCTGGCAGGCGGCCAGTTAAATATTACCGGTGAGACCATTGCAACTATTTTTTCCTGTATCGTGATCATGGTGTGCCTGATGGCATTTATTAACCGTACAAGAGCAGGACAGGCTATGTTAGCTGTTTCAGAAGATAAGGGAGCGGCAACCTTAATGGGTATCAATGTAAACGGAACCATTGCTTTAACTTTCGCTATTGGTTCTGCACTGGCAGCCATTGCAGGCGTGCTGTTATGCTCCGCTTATCCGTCCTTAACGCCATATACAGGTTCCATGCCTGGTATCAAGGCATTCGTGGCAGCCGTATTTGGCGGTATCGGATCTATCCCGGGCGCATTTATTGGAGGCGTTCTTTTAGGTGTGATCGAGATCCTTTCCAAGGCGTATATTTCTTCCCAGCTTTCAGATGCCATTGTGTTCTCAGTGCTTATTATTGTGCTGTTAGTAAAACCCACCGGTATCCTTGGCAAGAAGATCAGAGAGAAAGTGTAGGTGCAGGTATGAAAAGTAAAGCAAAGCAGAAGACATTTATCAACAATATAATCACTTATGCTATTGTGGTAGTGGCATATATCATTGTGCAGATCTTAATGAGCACAGGACATATGTCCAGCCTGATGAAAGGACTTTTAGTTCCTTTCTGTATCTACGTGATCATGGCAGTTTCATTAAACCTGACAGTAGGTATTCTGGGTGAGTTAAGCCTTGGACATGCAGGTTTCATGTGTGTAGGCGCTTTCTCCGGAGCACTGTTTTCTAAGTGCATGAAAGGCACTATGGATCCAACCATTTCTCTGGTGATCGCAGTGATCATCGGAGCAGTAGTAGCAGCTGTTTTTGGCGTTCTCATCGGTATCCCGGTGCTCCGCTTAAAAGGTGACTACCTGGCCATCGTAACTCTGGCTTTTGGTGAGATCATTAAAAATATCATCAATGCTGTATATTTAGGAAGAGACGGTTCCGGTTTCCATGTTTCTTTAAAAGATTCCATGTCCTTAAATATGGATGCAGACGGTGAAGTGCTGATTAAGGGTGCTCAGGGTATCACGGGTACACCTCAGGCAGCGACCTTTACCATTGGTGTAATTCTGGTACTGATCACATTATTTATTGTAATGAATCTGGTTAATTCCCGTACCGGCCGTGCTATTATGGCTATCCGCGACAACCGTATTGCAGCAGAGTCCATTGGTATCAATATTACAAAATATAAATTAATGGCATTCAGTATTTCTGCGGGTCTTGCAGGTGTAGCCGGTGTTCTCTATGCACATAACCTGACAACATTGACTGCTTTGCCGAAAAACTTTGGCTATAACATGTCTATCATGATTCTGGTTTATGTTGTTCTTGGCGGTATAGGAAGCATCCGAGGTTCTGTGATTGCTACAGTCATTCTGTATCTTCTTCCTGAGATGCTTAGAGGCCTTAGCAATTACCGTATGCTGATGTATGCTATCGTGCTGATCTTAGCTATGTTGTTTAATTCTGCACCGCAGTTTGTAGTAATGCGTGAGAGACTGTTTGCAGCGATTAAAGGAAATAAGAAACCGGCAAAGGAGGCTGAATAGTATGGCATTATTAGAAGTAAAGAGTTTAAGTATATCCTTTGGCGGTTTGAAGGCAGTTGATAATTTTCAGGTTAATATTGAAAAAGGACAGCTATATGGACTGATCGGTCCAAACGGTGCAGGAAAGACCACCATTTTCAACCTTCTTACAGGTGTATACAAGCCAAATGCAGGAAGCATTGTCTTAGACGGTACCAATATTACCGGAAAGAGTACCATTGAGATCAACCAGGCCGGTATTGCAAGAACCTTCCAGAATATCCGTCTTTTCAAAGATATGTCCGTTCTTGACAATGTAAAGGCAGGTCTTCACAACCATCATAAGTATTCTACATTAGAAGGTATTTTCCGTCTTCCAGGATATTATAAGATCGAAAAAGAGATGGACGAGGAGGCTATGAGTCTGTTAAAGGTATTTGATCTGGATAAAGAATGTGATTTCAAGGCTTCTAACTTACCTTACGGTAAGCAGAGAAAGTTAGAGATTGCAAGAGCTCTGGCGACAGAGCCGAAGCTCCTTTTATTAGATGAGCCGGCAGCGGGCATGAACCCTAACGAGACAGCAGAACTGATGGATACAATTCGTTTTGTTCGTGACAATTTTAACATGACTGTACTTCTTATTGAGCATGATATGAAGCTGGTAAGCGGTATCTGCGAGAAGCTGACTGTTTTAAACTTCGGACATGTATTAAGAGAAGGTGCTACCGGTGATGTGCTGCATGATCCGGAAGTTATCAAGGCATATCTGGGTGAATAAGGAGGAGAGATAGTATGGCAGTGCTTGAAGTAAAAGACCTGGAAGTATACTATGGTGTGATCCAGGCTTTAAAAGGGATCTCCTTTGATGTAGACCAGGGGGACATTGTGGCACTGATCGGTGCCAATGGTGCAGGAAAGACAACCACTCTGCATACCATTACCGGCCTGTTAAGTGCAAAAGCAGGAAAGATCATTTACGAGGGAAAAGATATTACCCATATTCCAGGTTATAAACTGGTAAGCATGGGAATCGCCCATGTTCCAGAAGGACGCCGTGTGTTTGCAACCCTTTCAGTTTTACAGAACCTGATGATGGGCGCTTATACCCGCAGGGATAAAAATGAGATTGAAGAAACATTAAAGATGATCTACAAGCGCTTCCCCCGTCTGGAAGAGAGAAAGAATCAGCTGGCAGGAACTTTATCCGGCGGCGAGCAGCAGATGCTTGCTATGGGCCGCGCTCTTATGAGCCACCCAAAGGTAATGGTATTAGATGAGCCGTCCATGGGACTTTCACCTATTTATGTAAATGAGATCTTTGATATTATCCAGCAGATCAATAAAGACGGCACTACCGTTCTCTTAGTAGAGCAGAACGCAAAGAAAGCCCTTTCTATTGCCAATAAGGCATATGTTCTGGAAACAGGAACCATTGCCCTTTCCGGCGATGCAAAAGAGCTGATGAACAATGACCGTGTAAAGAAGGCTTACTTAAGCGAATAATTTGTTGTAGTTCAGCCATGACATCTTCTTGTTTCCATATTCATGAAAACAAGAAGCTTGGTGGATCCACCATATGCTGATTTGGATGAAAAAGTGCTTATGCAAGCAAGCTTGCAACACACTTTCTCATTCAAACCAGCGCATGGCTGAACTGTAACAATAAATGAATAAAAAGAATACCTCCTGGCATATCTTGTAGAAAATGACATAAGTGTGCAAGGGGGTATTTTTATGGACAATTTTAATGTATACAAGGATATTCAGGCCAGAACAAAGGGAGAGATCTACATCGGCGTGGTGGGACCGGTGCGTACAGGAAAGTCAACCTTTATCAAGCGTTTTATGGAGCTGGCTGTGCTGCCTGCCATGGAAGATGAAAGCTTAAAGGCTGTAAGCACCGATGAATTGCCTCAGAGCGCAGGGGGTAAGACGGTGATGACCACAGAGCCCAAGTTTATCCCAAAAGAGGCAGTGCAGATCACTTTAGGAGATGGGATCCAGGCGAAAGTGCGCCTCATTGACTGCGTAGGCTATATGGTAGACGGGGCGGCAGGCCATGTGGAAAATGGGGAAGAGCGCATGGTGAAAACGCCCTGGTCTGAAAAAGAAATTCCCTTTACCCAGGCGGCCCAGATCGGCACCAGAAAGGTGATTGGGGATCATTCTACCATTGGTATCGTGGTGACTACAGATGGCTCTATCGGGGAATTAAAGCGTGCGGCCTACATAGATGCGGAAAAACAGACGGTGGATGAGCTTAAAAAGCTGGGAAAGCCATTTATCCTTCTTTTAAATTCCACAAAGCCTTATTCAGAAGAAACTTTAAAGCTGGCAGAACAGCTGGCGGATGAGTATCAGGTAACCGTTCTTCCTGTCAGCTGTGAGCAGTTAAAAAAAGAAGATATTTTCCATATTCTGGAAAGCGTTTTAAAGGAATTTCCTGTAACAGAGCTGGATTTTCATATCCCCAAGTGGCTGGAGGTTCTTCCCACGTCCCACTGGCTGAAGACTCAGGTGATCGATCTGGCGAAAGAGCTGTTAAAGAAAGTCAGCCATATGAAAGACGCTGCCGCCCAGGTAAAGAACTTCGGGGAACAGTCGGGCCCAGTGGAGAAGATCACCATAGAAAAAATGAAAATGGCAGACGGCACGGTTTCCCTGCAGGTACAGATGGATGACAGTTATTATTATCAGATACTAAGTGACTATGTAGGACTGCCCATTGAAGGGGAGTATCAGCTGATGCAGACTTTAAGCACGTTAGCGGGTATGCAGAAAGAGTACGATAAAGTAAAAGAGGCATTGGCTCAGGCGCGGTTAAAGGGATATGGAGTGATGATGCCACAGAGAGATGAGATTCTTTTAGATGAGCCGGAAGTGATCCGTCACGGAAACAAATACGGCGTAAAAATGAAGGCCCAGGCCCCATCTGTAAACCTGATCCGTGCCCAGATTGAAACAGAGATAGCCCCTATTGTAGGAAGCGAGCAGCAGGCCAAAGATCTCATTGCCTACATCAATTCCAGCTCCAAAGACAGCGAGGAAGGCATCTGGAATGCCAATATCTTCGGCAAGTCCATTGAACAGATCGTAGAAGACGGCATCCAGGCAAAAATTTCCCAGATGACAGATGAGTGCCAGCAGAAGCTGCAGGATACTTTGCAGAAGATTATTAATGACAGTAATGGGGGAGTGGTTTGTATCATGATATAATGAGTCCAAAAGAAAAACAAGCGACACCGCAGGTGGCATTTGTTTTTCTTGGACCATTAACGAAGGTTCCGCCTGCGATAGCAGGCAGTAGAGCGCGTTAGCGCGTGAACCTGAGTATAAACGACATTATCAGAAAACTTGTCTAATTTATGCAAAATAACTGAAAAAGTTTGCAAATAAACGTGCAAATGTGCTATACTAGGGTTAGCAAAAACGAGGCCCTTGAGATCATAAAAAGGGCAACAGAGGGGAGAATGCTTATGAGACTGACCTTTATCGGAGCAGACCATGAAGTAACAGGCAGCTGCCATTTTCTGGAAGTGGGAGACATCAAAGTCCTTATTGATTGTGGTATGGAGCAGGGGAATAATCCTTACCAGAATGCAGAACTTCCGGTCAGTTACAGCGACATTGACTACGTATTTCTGACCCACGCCCACATTGACCATGCGGGAATGCTTCCTTGGATCTATGCCAGAGGCTTTAAGGGGCAGATCATCACCACCTATGCGACAGCGGATCTGTGCGGCATCATGCTTCGCGACAGTGCCCATATCCAGGAGATGGAGGCGGAATGGCGCAACAGAAAAGCCCGCAGAGCCGGCAAAACAGAAGTAGAAGCTCTTTATACCATGCAGGATGCAGAAGGGGTTTTAGGCCATTTTGAGGGTGTGGCTTATGGACAGAAGTTTAAGTTAAACGAAAACATTACCCTGCGTTTTACAGATGTAGGTCATCTTCTTGGCTCTGCTTCCATTGAGATCTGGGCTACAGAAGGGGATGAACAGCGAAAGATCGTCTTTTCCGGTGATATTGGAAATAAGAATAAGCCGCTGATCCGGGATCCACAGTATATTTCTGATGGTGATTATGTGATCATGGAATCCACCTATGGAAACCGCTATCACAAAAAGGGAGAAGACCATGTAGTAGGTCTGGCACGTATTATCCAGCAGACTTTAGACCGTCAGGGCAATGTAGTGATCCCGGCCTTTGCAGTAGGAAGGACCCAGGAACTGCTTTATATGATCCGCCATATTAAAGAAGAAAAACTGGTCACCGGTCATGATGGCTTCCAGGTATATGTAGATAGTCCACTGGCAGTAGAGGCCACCCATGTATTTAAGCAGAACATGGTGGAATGCTATGACGAAGAGACAAAGGCACTGGTAGAACGTGGCATTAACCCCATTGATTTCCCGGGATTAAAGCTTTCCGTTACCAGTGAAGAATCTAAAAACATCAACTTTGATATGACCCCAAAGGTAATTATTTCCGCAGCAGGCATGTGTGACGCAGGCCGTATCCGCCATCATTTAAAGCATAATCTGTGGCGGGAAGAGTGCAGCGTGGTATTTGCCGGATATCAGGCAGAAGGAACTTTAGGCCGCCTGCTTCAGGACGGCGCACCTGCTGTGAAGATCTTTGGTGAGGAGATCGATGTGAAAGCCCATATTGAGACTCTGGATGGCATCAGCGGCCATGCAGACAGAGACGGGCTTCTTACCTGGGCTGCTGCCTTTGAACAAAAGCCAAAGTATGTATTTGTAGTACATGGAAATGATGAGTCCTGTGAATCTCTTACAGACGCCTTAAAGACCCAGCTGGGACTTACGGCAAAAGCACCTTATTCCGGATCTGAATTTGACCTGATAAAGGGCGTATGGATCAGGGAGGCAGAGCCTGTTTTAGTAGAGGCAGAGACCCAGGCAACCAGAAAGGCAACAGGCATTTATACCAGACTGGTGGATGCAGGACAGAAGCTTATGGACGTGATCGCACGCAACCAGGGCGGGGCAAATCAGGATCTGACCCGTTTTACAGAGCAGATATTGGCTCTTTGCGAGAAATGGAATCGATAAATATATCAGAAGATCATCTTCTGATGTATGTAATAACAACAGGAGTACAGAAAAATGACAGAAGTAAAGATTTACACAGATGGATCAGCAAGAGGGAACCCAGACGGACCAGGAGGCTACGGGGTGGTCATGCACTATGTGGATAAAAATGGCCAGCTCCATGAAAAGACCTTATCTGCAGGCTACAAAAAGACTACCAATAACCGTATGGAGTTAATGGCAGCTATAGCAGGTTTAGAAGCCTTAAACCGCCCCTGTAAGATCGAATTGTATTCAGACTCAAAATACCTTACAGACGCTTTTAACCAGAACTGGATCACCGGCTGGATCGCCAAAGGCTGGAACCGGGGCAAAAGCGGCCCGGTAAAAAATATTGACCTGTGGAAGCGCCTTTTAAAAGCAAAAGAGCAGCACCAGGTCACATTCATCTGGGTAAAAGGCCATGCCGGACACCCCCAGAATGAACGGTGTGACCAGCTGGCTACCACAGCGGCAGACGGAAATGATCTGATAGAAGATGAGGGCTTATCCTCTTAAAATACGGGGCTGTTTCAACACAGCCCCAATTTTTACGCAAATCTTACAATATATTACTCCTTTTGGATTTGTATTCACAAGAACCTGATTTTGTGGTACTGTATGACTGGAAACATTTCTTTCCCGCGTGTATGGACTGCGGAGAAGACAGACATAGAAACAGGGATGTGAATATATGAAAGACAGAAGGATATGGGTCATCATCGGCTGTATCCTGGTAGTGGGGATCGCCATTACCAGTTATACCAGTTCTGTTGTGAAGACCCCGCAGGAAAGCGAAATACAGGTTCTTTCAGAAGACGGGGCAGAAAAAGCCGTTGATACAGCTGCTGCAAAGGCGCAGGATGTATCCCAGGCGCCTCAGGCCAGGATGAAAGAAACAAAAGCTCCATCAGATGCAGGAGTATCAGAACAGACAGCGTCAAAGGAGGCTGTATCAGAAGAGGCTGCAACCGAAGAAACAGTACAGGAAGAGGCGGCAGCTTTATCTGCTGATCCTGTGGATCACAACCAGGAAAGCTACACAGGCCGTCTGAAAAACTTAGACAGCCAGATCCAGAAAATGGTAGAGCAGGAGACAGATTCCAATGTTTATTCTGCAAAGACCTCTGCAGAAACACAGCTGAAAATGTGGGACGGGGAATTAAGTGTTGTTTATAATGCCCTGTTAGAAGCTCTTCCCCAGGAAGAGGCTTTAAGCCTTGCCAATGAAGAAAAAGACTGGCTGAAAAAACGGGAATCCGACGCAGCTGACAGTTCCGGGAAAACAGGAAACAGTTTATCTTATGCTTCCAGCATGGTAAATCAGACCAGGGAACGGGCCTATGAGCTTGCAAAGCGGTATGATGAACTGAAAGAAAAATAAAATAAAAAGCGAAAGATGGCTCTGGAAATACCAGGGTCATTTTTTATTGCCCACAAACTAATATATCAGTAATGAAGAGCGGTAGCAAGATAAAAAGTGAACACATATCTGAAAAATGTAAAGCGCACAAGTTTTTACGATGTTAAGAAACTGTTGATTATGCAATGTGCACAATAAAAGCAGACAAAAATAGGATAAATACCCATAGACAAAACTGATATATCAATGCTAATATATCAGTACTGATATATTAGTGAGTTGCCGGTAAACCATAAAAAATCTAGGAGGTTAAATGTATGGACATTCTTGCAGGTATTTTATTACTTATCACTTTTATCGGTCTCATCGTGTATTGCTTTAAAGGGGGCAATCTTCTGGTGGGATTTATTGTAACAGCGATCCTCTGGTGCATCATTGGTATGGTGCCGATCCAGACGGTAGTAACAGATGTATTCCAGAAATCAGTAGAAAATTATGGAGCTACTATTGCCATCATCGTTTTTGGTGCCTGGTTCGGAAGAGTACTGGTAGATACAGGTATTGCAGGTTATATCATTAAAAAGACGGTAGAGCTGGCAGGTGATAAACCCCTGATGACAGCCATTCTTTTAAATGTAGTATGCGCCCTGATCTTCTGCAGCGCTTTTGGTGTCGGTTCTGTAATGGCGATCGGTATGATCGTTCTGCCGATCATGTTCTCTCTTGGCATTGATAAGAAAACGGCATTAGGTGCTTATATGCTGGCAGTTGCGTCCGGCATGTACTTAAATATCGCTTATGTAAGCCAGTTCTTTGCTGTATTCCCGGATATTAAATATGATGATACATATATCCATTTTGCATTGATTGCAACAGTGATCAGCGTTGTCATCATGATCGTGTTTATTGTATTCAACTTTATGAAACAGGGCAAGTCCAGAGCATTTGCAGCTGTTTCTGCACCGGAAGCAAGAGAACTTCCATTTTACTGTATGATCGTTCCTTTTGTTCCTATCATCATGGTTTCTTTCTTTAAATGGCAGCCGGTTCCCGCTTTCCTTTTAGGTATCTTTTTAGGACTGTTATTTACCAGAAATATGACCAGCTATGCAAAAGCAGTAGAAAAGGTGCAGAAGACTCTGTACGATGGTGTTGCTGATTCCGGCCTTCTGATCGGTATGTTATACGGCGTTAATATTTTCCAGGCTGCTGCAAAACAGGTAGCACCTATCCTTCAGAACCTGTTAGGCGGCATCATCCCACAGTCTCCCGTAGTATTATTAGTAGTATTCTGCGTGGTTGCTCCTCTGGCACTGTTTAGAGGACCGTTGATGATCTGGGGCTCTGGTATTGCCCTTGCATCTATTTTACAGGCTATGGGCGTATTTACAGAGCCATACCTGTTCATGCTGTTCTTAGTTCCGCCAGTTGCGATCGTTGCTTCTTCCTGCCCAACCCAGTCCTGGACCATGTGGGCATTAAGCTATGCAAAACTGGAACCAAAGACCTATATCAAGACCAACCTTCCATGGGGATGGCTGGCAATGATTGCGATTGAAGTTCTTGGATATGTGGTATACAGCAGTGTTCTGTAAGATAGGAGGATAAAGAAATTATGGAAAAACGCGCGATCAGGATCGGGATCGACGTAGGCGGCACCCATACAAAGGCAGTAGCCATTGACAATGCCACCAATGAGATCGTAGGAAAAGGTTCTGTTATGACCACCCACTTTGCAAAAGAAGGAGTGGCGAAGGGCGTTGTGGATTCCTTCCAGAAATGCCTTGAGTCCAGTAATATCAGCCCTGATGAGGTGATCTTTATTGCCCACAGTACCACACAGGCTACCAACGCTCTTCTGGAAGGCGACGTGGCAGATGTGGGAGTTGTAGGTATAGGCAAAGGCGGTATTGAAGGGTGGCTTGCAAAACGTCAGACGAAAATACCGGATATTGATCTGGGAACAGGAAAATTCATTAAAATCCATTCTGCATTTATGAAGTCAAAGGATATGAACGAAGGATCTGTAAAACAGGTGATCCAGAGTCTGTATGACCAGGGAGACCGTGTGATCGTGGCATCTAAGGCCTTTGGCGTAGACAATATGACAGAAGAAAAAATGGTGGCAGAGACAGCAGAGTCTATGGGACTTCCGGCTTCTATGGCATCTGATATCACAAAGCTTTACGGATTGACTACCAGGACCCGTACAGCGGCCTTAAATGCCAGCATCCTTCCAAAGATGATGGAAACAGCCAACAGTACAGAAGCTTCTGTGCGTTCTACGGGGGTAAAAGTACCGCTTATGATCATGCGCGGCGACGGCGGCGTTATGGAAGTGGGAGAGATGAAAAAACGTCCGGTACTGACTATGCTTTCCGGTCCGGCGGCATCTGTGATCGGGGCCCTGATGTACCTTCGTGCTTCCAATGGCATCTACTTTGAGGTAGGTGGAACGTCCACAAACATCGGTGTTATTAAAAATGGCCGTCCTGCCGTAGATTATGCGATCATCGGCGGCCACCGCACTTATGTAAATTCTCTGGATGTGCGTGTCCTTGGTGTAGCAGGAGGTTCCATGGTCCGTGCCGGAAAAGGGGGCATCGTAGATGTAGGCCCACGTTCTGCCCACATTGCCAATATGGGGTATGCCTGCTTTATAGACCCGAAGCTTTTTGACGGTGCAAGCCTTTACTATATGCAGCCAAGGGAAAATGACCCTAGCGATTATGTGGCTATCCGCTTAAACAATGGAGAGTCTGTTACCATTACCAATACATGTGCAGCCAATGTGCTGGGTATACTGGCAGAGGGGGACTATGCAAGAGGCAATGTGGAATCTGCCACAAAGGCCATAAAGCTGCTGGCTGATGAAGTAGGAATGTCTGTAGAGGACACAGCAAGAGCCATTTTACAGAAATCAACTGACAAGATCAAACCGGTGATCGAAGACCTGATCAGCAAATACAAGATCGAACGGGATCAGATCGTGTTAGTAGGTGCCGGCGGCGGTGCTGGAACTCTTCTTACCTTTACAGCCAATGATATGGGCTTTAAATACCAGATACCGGAAAATGCAGAGGTCATCTCATCCATCGGCGTAGCGCTTGCCATGGTCCGTGAAATGGTAGAAAGGACCATTCCAAATCCTACAGCCCAGGATATCGCCCAGCTGAAAAAAGAGGCAAAAGAACTGGCAATGAATTCCGGGGCAGTGGAAGACAGCATTGAGGTATATGTAGAGATCGACGAGCAGGCCCAGAAGGTAACTGCCATTGCCATGGGTTCAACGGAAGTAAAGACCACAGACCTGATGAAGAACTGTGATGAAAAAGAGGCAGTTGCCATAGCAGCAGAGTCTGTAGGCGTTCCGGAATCAGAGGTAGAATTAGAGGCTACTAATGGACAGATCTTTGTTGTTACCTGTAAACAGGGAAACAAAAAGCAGCTGCGAGTCATTGACAAAAAGGGCTTTATCAAGATCCAGCGTTCCAATGGAGGCTGCGTAGTGACCACCATGGAAAATGCAGCAGAGGAACTGAAAAAGATATGGGATGCGTCCTCTAACTTCTCCTCAGAAGTCCGCATTAATCCAGACGTATATGTAGTTGCAGGATCCCGTGTGATCGATTATTCCGGCATTCCGGAATATGCCCAGGTATCCGGCCTGATTCAGGCGGAACTGGCTGATAAGGGACCAAAGGAAGAGATCATTTTAGTCCTTGCAAAGAATTCCTTAGGTTAAAGGAGCGATTTAGTGAAAAACTATTCCGATGAGTTCTGGTATATGCATATCCTGGATAAAGATTCTGCGGGCAAACAGTTGAATTTGGCAGAAAAATCAACTATAATAAAATATAGTATGCAAGAAGCAGAAAAGCAGTTAAATATGCTTGAAAAACAGTATGGGAAGCGGACTGCAAAGGAATATCTGGATCTTTTTAATTTTCATATAGAAGTTGAAAAGCCGGAACTTACACCTTCTTTTCTCTATATGGGGATGATGGTCCCGGAAGGAAAGAGGATCCTTTTAAATGAAACTGTGATCGCTTTAGGGGAAAGCCGGATGGAAATCCGGCTTTCTTCGGATAATGACATGTACCGCTGCTTCAGGGATATCATTCTGTGGCATGAATTATTTCATGTGCTGGAAGAGCGGACACCACAGATCTATACCCGCAGTGTGCAGGTAAACTGCAGCTTTTTAGGCTTTTTTAAGAGAATGAAAAAGGTGGAAGCTGCCAGTGAGATCGGTGCGATCCATTTTTCAAAGCTGGCGGCAGGCGTTTCTTTCTGCCCCTATCTTTACACCCAGTATCTTCTTGCAGCAACAAAACAGGATACGGAAGTAGAAGATGAGTTCTGAAACAGTAAAAAAACAAGAGAACCATGATATCTATACGGTCTTAAGGGACGATATTATGGGCCTGCGCCTAAAACCAGGCATTATTTTCAGCATTAAAGATATTTGTGAACTGTACCAGTCCGGCCGCACCCCTGTAAGGGATGCGCTGATCCGCCTGGAACAGGAAGGGATGATCACTTTTCTGCCTCAAAGAGGTACGATGATATCCAGACTGGACTTAAGACGGATCGATAATGAGCGTTTTATCCGCCGGTCCATTGAAGAAAATGTAATGAGGGATTTTGTAGCTGCATTTTCCCCTACTGTCATCCTGCGCTTAGAAGACCAGATCCAGAAGCAGCAGGAATGTATGAGAGCAGGGGATGTACGCGGCTTTTTTGCGTCAGATGAAGCCTTTCACTCTCTGTTTTATAAAGAAATAAACAGAATGTACTGCTGGGATGTGATCCAGAAAGAATGCTGCAATTATAAGCGCATGCGTCTGCTTACGCTGATGCTTACGGATACAGATAATGCCATGGTTTCTGTACTGGAGGACCATGAGGCTATCGTATCTGCCGTGTCTGTGCGTGATCTGGATAAGGTAATGCACTGGTCCGGTATGCATCTGGACCGGATAAGGAGCCAGGAACATAAACTTTTAAAACAGTTCCCGGATCTCTTTGAAGAGGGTGCTGCCCAGGAGCAGGATAAGAAGGGAAGCGGAGAACTGGCAGGAGATTTTCTTATTTCTATC
>CAVIPV010000021.1:0-26438 GCA_963644495.1 Prevotella sp.
TCTGCCAGAACGTCTCTCTTCTGAGTATGTCCTTTACGTGGCACGTTACTTCCCTCCTTAATATGCTGCTTCGGAATATTCTCCTCAGCAGGTTTACATTAACTCGTCGGTACTCACATGTTTCCATAAAATGTGTTCGTGCGCGGTCTATATATTTTCCTGCAACCACAGGTTCAATATCACAATCCGGCACAACAAAGCAGTCCAGTATTTACTGACTGCAGTCACTTTACTGCTGTTAGTGATTCCAGTTTTAAATTTAAATTACTTTTTGTCTTTTGGTCTCTTAGCGCCGTATTTGGAACGAGCCTGCTTTCTGTTAGCAACACCTGCTGTATCCAGTGTACCTCTTACGATATGATATCTGGTACCTGGCAGGTCCTTTACTCTTCCTCCACGGATCAGAACAACGCTGTGCTCCTGAAGGTTATGACCTTCTCCCGGGATGTAGCTTGTTACTTCGATACCGTTGGAAAGACGTACTCTGGCGATCTTTCTAAGTGCAGAGTTAGGCTTCTTAGGGGTAGCAGTCTTAACAGCGGTACAAACGCCACGCTTCTGTGGTGCAGATACGTCTGTTGCTTTCTTCTGTAAAGAGTTGTAACCCTTCTGCAGAGCTGGTGCAGTAGACTTCTTTGCGCTGGTCTGTCTTCCCTTTCTTACTAACTGGTTAAATGTTGGCATCCTTTTCACCTCCTGTGATATTGACTGTTGGTTGCTGTGTCTTTCAGCTTGTTGTCATGCAAAGAGCAAAGCGCTTTGCACACACTTTTTTATTATAGCATGGGGAAATAATCTGTCAAGAGGATTTTTCCAAATATTTTTGAGCTTATTTTCCCCATGTTTTTTAAGGCTTATTCATTATGCATTCAGGTAATCCAGAGCAAATTGTACATAGATTCCGGTACCGTTATAAAGTACGTCCTCATCTACATCAAAGGCCGGATGATGATGAGCAGCGGTAATGCCCTTTTCTTCATTGCGACAGCCAAGATAACCGAATACGCCTGGTACAGATTCCATATATACACTGAAATCTTCTGCTCCCATCATTTTCTGCAGTGGAATCAGAGCCTCTTCTCCTAATTCTTTTGCAGCTGCTCCTTTTGCGATCTGCACCAGATCTTCGTGGTCATTGATCAGAGGGCTTGGTCCGAAGTAATAATCTACCTCAGCGCTGCAGCCATATCCATTTACCACTGGTTCTACTACGCTTTTGATCAGTTCCGGCATGCCGTTTCTGAACTCTCTGTTAAATGCACGTACGGTTCCTGTCAGTTCTGCCTGACCTGCAATGATATTTTCCTTGGTTCCGCCGTTAAAGATTCCCACACTCACTACCAGGGAATTAAAAGGATTATTGATACGGCTTGGAATGGTCTGTAATGCCTGAACAGCTGCTGCTCCTGCGATGATCGCGTCCTTTCCTTCATGAGGAGCACTCCCGTGGCTGGACTTTCCGTGAATCTTAATGGTAAAACGGTCACTGCAGGCCATACGTTCACCAAATTCAAAATTTACTTTTCCGGCCGGAAGTGCAGACCAGATATGCATTCCGAAGATAGCATCTACTCCTTTAAGCGCCCCGCGCTTTACATATTCTTCTGACTTTCTTCCTATTTCTTCTGCCATCTGGAAGATAAATTTCACAGTGCCATGGATTTCATCTCTGTGGGTGCTTAAGATCTTAGCTGCTCCTAATAACATAGATGTATGGCAGTCATGTCCGCAGGCATGCATCACACCTGGGTTTAAACTGCAGTAGCTTTTTCCCGGATTCTCTGTAATAGGAAGTGCATCAATATCTGCACGCAACATTACGGTCTTTCCAGGCTTATCTCCTTTAATGGTTCCCACGCAGCCGGTGATTCCATCAAATTCCTGTACTTCCACGCCCATTTTTTCCAGTTCTTCTTTAATAAACCGGGTAGTATTTACTTCTTTTGTACTAAGCTCCGGATGAGAATGAAGATAATGTCTGCACCGGATCACATAGCTTTCCTGTTCTTTTGCCAGTTCTTTTACGTTCATTTTCATTCTCCCTTCGCCATTTTTTCCAGATAATCTGCTGCAAACTGTGCATATTCAGCTGATCCTCTGTGAAGAATATCTTCGTCAATCTTAAATTTTTCGTTGTGTACCGGATATACACAGCCCTTTTCTTCATCATAGCAGCCTAAGAATAAGAAAACAGAAGAAGGGATCTTATCCATAATATAGGAAAAATCTTCGCTGCCGGTTGCCTTCTTTGCTTCTGCCACACCATTTTCTCCGTAAAGCTTTACAGCTGCTTTTCTTGCAATATCTGTAAGCGTTGGATCTGCGTTTACAAGGGATGGTTCAATATAGAAGTATTCCAGCTCTGCTGTGCAGCCTTCTGCAGCTGCTGTGCATTCAACAATACGGCGCATGTTTTCTTCTACCATGGCACGGCACTCTTTGGAATAGCAGCGAACAGTTCCTTCCATAACTGCCTTATCTGTAATAATATTAAACTGAGTTCCCGCCTGAATCTTTCCTACGGTTACTACTAACGAATTAGAAGGATTATTAATACGGCTTACAATATGCTGTAAGTTCATAAGAATAGAACTTGCTGCCACAATGGCATCTTTTCCGTTCTGTGGTTCAGAGCCATGGGAAGAAACACCATGAACGGTAATAGTAAAATTATCGCAGCTTGCCATCAGCTCTCCGTCTTTTACAAGAATTTTTCCGCTTGGTCCTGTGGGCCACACGTGCATACCCATAGCAGCGTCCACGCCATCTAAATATCCCTTATCTACATAGTAACGGCTTCCGTAAAATGCTTCTTCTGCAGCCTGGAACAGCAGTTTCACAGTTCCGGGAAGATTTTCTCTTTCTTCCCATAACAATCTGGCTGCTCCCAACAGCATAGAGGTATGACAGTCATGTCCGCAGGCATGCATCACGCCTTCATTTTCACTTTCAAACTCTACACCACTGTTTTCTTTAATAGGAAGAGCATCAATATCCCCTCTTAATAATACAGTGTGATTTCCCGGCTTTCCGCCCTTGATGGTAGCGATGCAGCCTGTGTAATCCTCAAATGTCTGTACCGGGATCCCCAGTTCTTTTAAACTGGATACCAGGTATGCAGTGGTATTTTTTTCCTTATAAGAAAGTTCCGGATGCTGATGCAGATAGCGGCGGTCTTTTATGATCTGTCCACTAAGCTCTTCTGCCCGTTTTGCAAAATTCATAGTTTTACTTACTCCTCTCTGGCCTTATTAAATATGTAGTAATATTTCTGCCTGCAGATGCAGGCAGTTTATTTACAGCAAAAGGACTGCTGCAACTTATGGCTTTCGTCATCTTGCAACAGTCCTATTTTACATCAACAAAATGCGTCTGTCACGCAAATGCTGAATTTTCTCATTTTAAAGATAGATCGCACCGCCCGGTCCTAACGGCAGATTCAGTGCTACCCAGATGATAACCTGAATGATCCATACAATTGCAAATGTTACAGAGAATGGAAGCATATTTGCAATTACTGTACCAAGGCCTACATTCTTGTCATACTTATGTGCAAATCCTAAGATGACAGGAAGATAGGTAAACAATGGAGATAACGGGTTGGTAATAGAATCACCGATTCTGTATACAACCTGGGTAATTGCCGGATCAAATCCCATTAACATCATCATCGGAACAAATACAGGAGCTAAGATCGCCCACTTTGCAGATGCTGAACCAATGAACATATTTACAATACAGGACAGGAAGATCAGACCGATCAGCAGCGGGATACCTGTAAAACCAATGTTGCTTAAAAGTCCGGCACCCTTAATAGCAAGTACTGTTCCTAACTTAGATACAGAGAAGAAATTTGTAAAAATGGAAATAAAGAAGCACATAAATACATAATTGCCCATTTCTGCAAAGCCCTGGCTGATGTCAGCCCATACATCTTTATCATTTTTGTATTTTCCTGTTACCACACCATACACAAGGCCCGGGATCATCAGGAACAGTGTAACAGTAAATACGATACCTTTAGAGAACGGAGAACTGCCGCTGGTAATGGAACCATTTTCATCTGCCAGAATCGCTCTGTCTCCAAATACCGGTACACACATAAGTACGATCACGGCAATATAGATCACAAGAGAAAGAGCGGCTGCTTTGATGCCTTTTTTCTGAACCTGTGTCAGATCAGAACTGGATTCGTCAAAGTCATATTTAGCAAGTTCTGCTTTGCTGATCGGGAAACGATGCAACAATACTTTCTCAACCAGGATAGTTCCTACTACAGTCAGTACACAGCAGGAAACAATCAGGAAATACCAGTTGATAGCAATAGATGCTTCATAATTCGGATCGATCATTCTTGCTGCCTGCTCAGTAAAGCCATATGCAAGAGCATCAGAAAGTCCTAAGAGAACGTTGGCACAGAAACCGCCTGCAACAGCTGCGAAAGCAGCATACATGCCAAGAAGCGGATGGCGTCCGATGGACATATAAAGGATCGCTGCCAGCGGCGGCAGAACGATAAATCCTGCATCACCGGCAATATTTAAGTTAATTCCTAAGAACATGATAACTGCTGTTACGATCCAGCCTCTTGCTTTTCCAAGGAAATTGACCATAACAGATACCAGAAATCCACTCTTTTCAGCAACAGAGGAGCCAATAACAGCTACCAGTACCATGCCAAGAGGTGCAAATCCTGAGAAATTAGTAATAACATTGGTCCATAAATAGCGGATACCATCAAATGACAGAAGATTGAAGATCTCAATGGTAGATCCGTCTGCCGGGTTTACTGCGGAAATCCCTGCTGCGCTGCAGATGGCAGAAATAACAGCAACGATAATCGCAAGTCCTAAAAACATTGTGATCGGATCTGGCAGCCTGTTGCCGGCACGCTCAATGGCATCCAGCATTCGGTCAAGCAGTCCTTTCTTTTTTACTTCCTCATTCATAACAAAGTCTCCCTCCTACTGCAAAAATACAGTATGAATTTTTTAATATCATTTTATAAAAATTTTATAAATAAATCAATTAAATTTCAAAGTTTAAACCCTGATTAATTTGTAATTTTACAGTAAACCGCTTAATTTTATTACGTCTTATCAAGAATTTTATTTTTGTCAATAACTTTTTTAAGATGATTGTTTTTTCAGATACAGAAAAACACAGGCATCCGATTGTTGCCATCGGACACCTGTGTCCTGCATCCTGATCTTTACAGATCAGTTTTCTGTTAAATGATTATGATTCTTAGTTATCTTCTGTACCCTCAGATGTGACCTTAGCATCCTCAGTCTCATCCATATCCAGAACTTCCTCTGCTACATTATCCTCAGAGATTTCACTATCTTCTGCTCCATCCAGAGCAATCTCATCATCTTCTAACATGGAAATCTCGTCATCTTCTGTAAGAAGTCTGTCATCCGTATCCAGCTTGACATTGCGGTAACGCTTCATACCTGTACCGGCAGGAATTGGCTTACCGATAATTACATTCTCCTTGATACCAATCAGATGGTCAACCTTACCATTGATAGCAGCTTCGGTCAGAACCTTGGTGGTCTCCTGGAAGGATGCTGCGGATAAGAAGGAATCAGTTGCAAGAGATGCCTTGGTGATACCAAGCATTACCTGCTTGCCTTCTGCAGGCTCTTTACCCTGAGCGATCAATTCTTCGTTCATCTCATTGAAGTCAAGAACATCCATGGATACACCTGGGAGAACGTTGCTGTCACCGCTCTCTTCAATACGGATCTTCTTTAACATCTGGTGTACGATCATTTCGATATGCTTATCGTTGATCTCAACACCCTGAAGACGATATACACGCTGTACTTCCTGAATCATATAATCCTGTACAGCACGGACGCCCTTAATCTTTAAGATATCATGTGGGTTAACGCTACCTTCCGTCAACTCATCGCCGGCCTCAAGAACCTGACCTTCCATAACCTTAATTCTGGATCCGTATGGGATCAGATAGGTCTTGGAATTACCGCTTTCCACGTCAGTAACGGTAATTTCACGTTTCTTTTTCGTATCCTTAATGTCTACTACACCGCCGAATTCAGTGATGATAGCAAGACCTTTTGGCTTACGTGCCTCAAAAAGCTCCTCAACTCGAGGAAGACCCTGTGTGATATCTCCACCGGCAACACCACCGGTATGGAATGTACGCATGGTCAGCTGTGTACCAGGCTCACCGATAGACTGAGCTGCGATGATACCAACAGCTTCACCAACCTGTACAGGCTGCCCGGTTGCCATGTTTGCGCCGTAGCACTTAGCGCACACACCAATATGGGACTTACAGCTTAATACAGTACGGATCTTAACAGACTTGCGTCCTAACTTGTTCAGAACCTTCATTACAGCTGCAGCACGCTTTGGTGTACACATATGATTAGCTTTGACTACTACTTCACCGGTATCCGGATCGGTAATGGTTTCAGCAATATAACGTCCTGTAATTCTCTCTTCCAGGTCCTCGATCACTTCGTTGCCGTCCATGAAAGCCTTGATCTCCATGTATGGGATCTCTTTGCCTTCACAGCAGTCAACTTCACGGATGATCAGATCCTGAGATACGTCTACCAGACGTCTGGTCAGATAACCGGAGTCAGCGGTACGAAGAGCGGTATCGGACAGACCCTTACGAGCACCATGAGCGGAGATGAAGTATTCCAGTACATCAAGACCTTCACGGAAGTTGGACTTGATAGGAAGTTCGATGGTATGACCGGTTGTATCTGCCATCAGTCCTCGCATACCGGCTAACTGCTTGATCTGCTTATCAGATCCTCGCGCACCGGAGTCAGCCATCATGAAGATGTTGTTGTACTTATCCAGTCCTGTTAACAGATCATGGGTCAGCTGATCATCGGTGGTCTTCCAGGTTTCAATTACTTCTTTATAACGCTCCTCCTCGGTAATAAGACCGCGGCGGTAGTTCTTTGCAATGTGGTCTACAGTAGCCTGAGCGTCAGCGATCAGCTTCGGCTTGCTTGCAGGTACGGTCATATCGGAAATAGATACGGTCATAGCTGCTCTTGTAGAGAACTTGTAGCCGATTGCCTTGATGTCATCCAGTGTAACGGCAGTCTGGGTAGCGCCATGTACATTGATAACTTTTTCCAGGATCTGCTTTAACTGCTTCTTAGCTACGTGGAAGTCAACTTCCAGCTTTAATTCATTTTCAGGAATGCTTCTGTCTACAAAGCCTAAGTCCTGAGGAATGATCTCGTTGAAGATAAAACGTCCGATGGTGGATTCGATCACACCGGTCTTAACAGTGCCGTCCGGCATTGTCTTGTGGACTCTTACCTTAACTCTGGAGTGAAGAGTTGCCTCCTGGTTCTCATATGCCAGGATTGCTTCGTTTACACTCTTGAATATCATGCCTTCGCCCTTAGCGCCGGGACGCTCCTGGGTCAGATAGTAGATACCAAGTACCATATCCTGTGAAGGAACGGCTACAGGACCACCATCAGAAGGCTTTAACAGGTTGTTCGGGCTTAACAGAAGGAAGCGGCACTCAGCCTGTGCTTCTACGGACAGAGGAAGATGAACTGCCATCTGGTCACCGTCGAAGTCGGCGTTGAACGCGGTACAAACAAGTGGGTGCAGCTTAATAGCTTTACCTTCTACCAGGATCGGTTCGAATGCCTGGATACCAAGTCTGTGCAGTGTAGGTGCACGGTTTAACATAACCGGATGCTCTTTGATAACGTCTTCCAGAACATCCCATACTTCTGTCTGAAGCTTTTCAACCATCTTCTTTGCATTCTTAATGTTATGAGCAGTACCGTTAGCTACTAACTCTTTCATTACGAATGGCTTAAACAGCTCGATCGCCATCTCTTTTGGCAGACCACACTGATAGATCTTTAATTCAGGACCAACGACGATAACGGAACGTCCGGAATAGTCAACTCGCTTACCTAACAGGTTCTGGCGGAAACGTCCCTGCTTACCCTTTAACATATCGGAAAGTGACTTAAGAGCACGATTTCCGGGACCTGTTACAGGACGGCCGCGGCGGCCATTGTCGATCAGGGCGTCAACTGCTTCCTGAAGCATACGCTTCTCGTTGCGGACGATGATGTCAGGAGCACCAAGCTCTAACAGCCTTGCCAGACGGTTGTTACGGTTGATGATTCTTCTATATAAGTCGTTTAAGTCACTGGTTGCAAAACGTCCGCCGTCCAGCTGTACCATAGGACGGATATCCGGCGGGATAACCGGGATAACATCCATGATCATCCACTCAGGACGGTTTCCGGAGTTTAAGAATGCCTCTACAACTTCCAGCCGTTTGATAATTCTTGCACGTTTCTGGCCGCTTGCATCCACCAGCTGCTTTCTTAATTCAGCAGAATCTTTTTCCAGGTCAATCGCCTTTAACAGTTCCTGGATCGCCTCAGCACCCATTCCTACGCGGAATGCAGTGCTGCTGCCGTATTTCTCTACTTCTTCACGGTATTCCTTCTCAGATAATACCTGCTTGTACTGAAGGCTTGTTACACCCGGATCCAGTACAACATAAGAAGCGAAATACAGAACTTTCTCCAGAGTTCTTGGAGAAATGTCAAGGATCAGACCCATACGGCTTGGGATACCCTTGAAATACCAGATATGGGAAACAGGAGCAGCAAGCTCAATACGTCCCATACGCTCTCTTCTGACGCTGGACTTGGTAACTTCAACGCCACAGCGGTCACAGATCACGCCTTTATAACGGATCTTTTTGTACTTTCCGCAATGACACTCCCAGTCCTTGCTCGGTCCGAAGATCCTTTCGCAGAAAAGTCCGTCTTTCTCAGGTTTTAAAGTTCTGTAGTTAATGGTCTCAGGTTTCTTTACAACGCCGTGATCCCACCAGTCTTTCCACTCCTTGGAAGGAGCGCCTGAAGGCTCAGGCATACGGTTGCGCATCGCGCCCTGCTCCCACCATTCTTTCCACTGCTTGCTTGGCTTATCTGCAGGCTCCGGAGTTCTGTGTGTCCAGGAGCGGATCTTTTCAGGGGAAGCCAGACCTATTTTAATGGCATCAAACGCCATTGGATGATAAGTTTCATTTGTTGTTTCCGGCATGAGCTTATACTCCCTTCTATTATTCGTTCTCACTGTCATCTGTATATGCGTCATACAGGTCATCTGTATAATCGTCGTTTGTTTCCTTGGAATCGGATTCTACATTCACAAGCTCATTATTCTTGAATTCCTGCTCCTGATATCCGTAATTGGAGTAAGACTCTCTGTCATTGTAATGACGGTCGCCTTCCAGCATAGCACGCAGTTCTGTATCGCCGTAGTCGATGCTCTCTGTCATCTCTACTTCGGTACCATCTTCTCTCTGAACCTGAACATCCAGACCCAGAGACTGCATTTCCTTAAGAAGTACCTTGAAGGATTCCGGAACGCCTGGCTCAGGGATATTCTCGCCCTTGATGATAGCCTCGTATGTCTTCACACGGCCAACTACGTCGTCAGACTTAACAGTCATGATCTCCTGCAGGGTGTAGGAAGCACCATATGCCTCCAGAGCCCAAACCTCCATCTCTCCGAAACGCTGTCCGCCGAACTGAGCTTTACCACCCAGAGGCTGCTGTGTAACGAGGGAGTAAGGACCGGTAGAACGTGCATGGATCTTATCGTCTACCAGATGATGCAGTTTCAGGTAATGCATGTGTCCGATGGTTACTGCGCCGTCGAAGTACTCGCCGGTACGTCCATCGCGGAGACGTACTTTACCATCACGGCTGATCGGTACGCCTTCCCACAGCTTTCTGTGCTCTAAGTGGGAACCAAGGTAATCCATTACCTCAGGTCTTAAAGTATCTTTATATTTAGCTTCAAACTCTTCCCATGGAGTATTTACATAGTCGTTTGCAAGCTCCAGAGTATCCTGAATATCATTCTCGTTTGCGCCATCGAAGATAGGAGTGGAAACGTTAAATCCAAGTGCCTTGGCTGCAAGGCTTAAGTGAATCTCCAGCACCTGTCCGATGTTCATACGGGAAGGTACGCCCAGTGGGTTTAATACGATGTCCAGAGGACGGCCGTTTGGAAGGAATGGCATATCTTCTACAGGAAGTACACGGGAAACGACACCCTTGTTACCATGACGTCCAGCCATCTTATCACCAACAGAAATCTTACGTTTCTGAGCAATATAGATACGAACAGTCTGATTTACACCTGGTGCAAGTTCGTCGCCGTTTTCTCTTGTAAATACCTTTGCGTCAACGATGATACCATATGCACCATGAGGTACCTTTAAGGAGGTATCACGTACTTCTCTTGCCTTCTCACCGAAGATAGCTCTTAACAGTCTCTCCTCAGCAGTCAGCTCAGTCTCTCCCTTCGGAGTAACCTTACCTACCAGGATATCCCCGGCACGGACCTCAGCACCGATACGGATGATACCGCGCTCGTCCAGATCCTTTAATGCATCTTCACCAACACCGGGTACATCACGGGTGATCTCTTCCGGTCCTAACTTGGTGTCACGGGCTTCTGCCTCGTATTCTTCAATATGAACAGATGTATAAACATCATCACGTACCAGACGCTCGGAAAGAAGAACCGCATCCTCGTAGTTGTAACCTTCCCAGGTCATGAAGCCGATCAGTGGGTTCTTACCAAGGGCGATCTCACCGTTGCAGGTGGAAGGGCCGTCTGCGATCACCTCTCCAGCCTCTACGTGATCATTCTTATAAACAATCGGTTTCTGATTGTAGCAGTTGCTCTGGTTGCTTCTCTTGAATTTTGTCAGGTGATATACATCACGGTTCCCATCAGAATCTCTCTTGATGATGATCTCGTTGGATGCAGAACGCTCAACTACACCGGCATTCTTTGCAACAACGCAAACACCGGAGTCAACGGCAGCTTTGCCTTCAATACCGGTACCTACTGCCGGAGCCTCTGTGCTTAACAGCGGCACTGCCTGACGCTGCATGTTGGATCCCATCAGCGCACGGTTCGCATCGTCGTTCTGAAGGAATGGGATCATAGCAGTCGCAACAGAGAATACCATCTTAGGAGAAACGTCCATCAGGTCGATGGTGCTCTTTCTAAATTCAGAAGTCTCTGTACGGAAACGTCCGGATACATTGTTGTGGATGAAGTGGCCTTCTTCATCTAACGGCTCATTCGCCTGTGCAACGATAAAGTTATCCTCTTCGTCTGCAGTCAGATATACGACTTCATCAGTAACCTTTGGATTAGTCGGGTCAGTCTTATCTACTACACGGTAAGGTGCTTCAATAAAACCGTACTGGTTTACTCTTGCATAGCTGGCAAGGGAGTTGATCAGACCGATGTTAGGACCTTCAGGAGTCTCGATCGGGCACATACGGCCATAGTGTGTATAGTGTACATCTCGTACCTCGAATCCGGCACGGTCTCTTGACAGACCGCCGGGACCTAAGGCTGATAAACGTCTCTTATGTGTCAGCTCAGACAGCGGGTTGTTCTGATCCATGAACTGAGACAGCTGGGAGCTTCCGAAGAATTCCTTTACAGCAGCTGTAACAGGCTTGATATTGATCAGGGACTGTGGTGTAATACCATCTACGTCCTGAGTTGTCATACGTTCTCTTACAACACGCTCCATACGGGATAAACCGATACGGTACTGATTCTGTAACAGCTCACCTACGGCACGAATACGACGGTTGCCTAAGTGGTCGATATCATCAGAAGTACCAACCTGCTCTTCCAGATGCATGTTGTAGTTGATGGAAGCTAAGATATCTTCTTTTGTGATGTGCTTTGGGATCAGATCGTGGATATTTCTTCTGATCTCTTCTTTAAGCATCTCCTCGTCGTCGCCTGCTTTTTCCAGGATCGGAGCCAGAGCCGGATAGTATACTAATTCAGAAACGCCAACTTCTTGCGGATTAAAGGAAACATAAGCGCCAAGTTCTACCATCATATTAGAAAGAACTTTCTGCTTTCTGTTGATGCCTTCTACCCATACGAAAGGAACAGCACTGTTCTGAACCTTCATAGCGGATTCTTTGTCTAACTTTGTACCAGCTTCTGCAACAATCTCACCTGTAGCGGTATCTACTACATCTTCTGCCAGTACCTGTCCGTTCAGACGATACTTAAAGGACAGTTTCTTATTGAATTTATAGCGGCCAACCTTTGCCAGGTCATATCTTCTGGGATCGAAGAACATGCTGTTTAACAGGCTTTCCGCACTGTCTACAGACAGAGGCTCGCCTGGACGGATCTTCTTGTACAGTTCTAACAGACCATCCTGATAATTATCAGATGTATCCTTTCCAAAGCTTGCAAGAAGCTTTGGCTCTTCGCCGAACAGGTCTAAGATCTCTGCGTTGGTTCCGTAGCCTAAAGCACGGATCAGTACAGTAACCGGTACTTTACGGGTTCTGTCTACACGAACATAAAATACATCGTTGGAATCTGTTTCATATTCCAGCCATGCACCACGGTTCGGGATAACCGTACATGTAAACAGTTCTTTACCTACCTTGTCATGTCCGATCCCGTAGTAAATACCAGGGGAACGTACAAGCTGGCTGACGATAACACGTTCTGCACCGTTAATTACAAATGAACCGGTATCTGTCATCAGAGGCAGATCACCCATAAATATCTCATGTTCATTCATTTCATCTTTGTCTTTATTGTACAGTCTGACCTTTACCTTAAGCGGTGCGGCGTAAGTAGCATCCCGTTCTTTACACTCTTCGATGGTATACTTGATATCATCTCTGCACAATGTAAAGTCAACGAATTCCAGACTTAAGTGTCCTGCAAAATCCGCGATAGGAGAGATATCAGCAAACGCTTCCTTCAGTCCTTCATCTAAGAACCACTGGTAGGAGTCTTTCTGAATCTCGATCAGGTTAGGCATCTGAAGGACTTCCTTCTGCCTTGAATAGCTCATTCTTACGCTTTTCCCGGCCGGTACCGGACGTATTCTGCTTTTCTCCATTGACGTTTCACCCCTGTTTTCTTATTTGGTTGCAGCGGCTTTCAGGGGATTTTTCTTTCTTTTTCTGCCCCTTTTTTCCACTGCTGTCGTTCTCGGTAATCGGGCGTCAGTAAATGGGCGCAATAAGCCCAGAACGCCACAATAATGCACTCTCCATAATAACATACAACTGTCAAGGTGTCAAGAATTTTTTCTTGCTTTTTTTTACCATAAATGATATACTATATTAGAATGTCTTGGGGCATGTCCAATCAGGCCCACGGGAACTATACTACAGTTCGGAGGTATACCTTATGTTAAATACCGTTTTAAACGTACTGCTGGTGATCCTCATCATTGCAGCTATCATTCTGGCTATCCTGTATTTCCTTGGAAACAAGCTTCAGAAGCGTCAGTTAGAACAGCAGCAGATGTTAGATGCCACCGCTCAGACCGTTTCTCTTTTAGTTATTGATAAGAAGAAACTGAAGCTGACTCAGGCAGGTCTTCCAAAAATGGTAGTTGACCAGACTCCAAAGTACATGCGCTGGACCAAGGTACCGGTCGTTAAAGCAAAGATCGGACCAAAGATCGTTACACTGATCGCAGATGCAAGAGTATTCGAGTGCCTTCCTGTTAAAACAGAAGCAAAGGTAATCTTAAGCGGTATCTACATCACCAAGATCAAGAGCGTGCGCGGAGGTTCTATTCCAACTCCGCCAAAGAAAAAGGGATTTTTCGCAAGATTCCGTAAAGATGCATAATATGGGGCGTAAAAAAGCAGCCGACTCCTGGATAGGAGCGGCTGCTTTTTGTTTGAGATGGTGGAGTCCCCGCCTGCGGCGGGGATGGGGATGTTTTGGTGGGGCGTGCTCTTTTTTACTGGCAGGACTGCACATCCACCAGGATGCGGCAGTCCGACATATGCTCATAATTAATATCCAGAGAATAGTCCACCTTTACCTTCAGACTGTCCGTCTGCTCATCCACTGCAAAGTGGTTGGCCTGTATCCCTATTACCATTTCGCCAAGGGAAGTACTGTAGCAGGAAACATTTTTCCGGTTCTTTTCAAACAGCATATGGGTAGTGACTGTGCCCTTTTTTGTAATATCCATAGAGGTTGGCGTGATCTTGATGATATTCTTTACCGGTTCTTTAAAACCTTCTATCAGTTCTTCATAAAGAATATAATGTTTTCCGTTTTTCTGGTAATAATCTCCCCGGACGATCATCTCCACATCATTGTCCTCTTCATCCACTGTATGGACCCCGCGGATGGTGATCAGTACATCCTTTGTCATGTAACTCCTCTTTTCTTTCTGAAAAAACCGGTTTCTTCCCTTAGAAACGCTCTAACGCATGGCTCATCAGCTTATCTACCAACTCTTCTTTGTTAATGCCTCTTGCTTCCCAGAGCATTGGATACATGCTGATAGCGGTAAATCCAGGCATGGTATTGATCTCGTTAAATACGATCTCTCCGTCTTCCTTTACAAAGAAGTCTACACGGGAAAGTCCATATCCGTCTACTGCCTTGAAAATAGCTACAGCTGCTTTTCTTATTTCTTCTGTGGCATTACCTGGAAGTGTTGGATCTGTTACAGTCTTGGACTCAGCGTTGTAATATTTTGCGTCAAAATCATAGAAGTCTGCTGCTGCCAGGATCTCTCCTACACCAGAAGCCTTTACTTCTTCTTTTCCGCCGCCAAATACAGCACATTCGATCTCACGGCCCACAATCATCTCTTCTACCAGGATCTTTCTATCGTGCTTTGCAGCCGCTTTTAAGCCTGCTTCCAGTTCTTCTCTATTTTCTGCCTTGCTGACACCCTTGGAAGAACCTGCATTAGATGGCTTGATAAATACAGGATATGCAAAATGGTTTTCTACGCGGGCTGTTACTGCATCCATATCTGCTAACTGCTCGCTCATAACAGGCTCATAATCTGCCTGGCGGATACCTAAATTATTTACAATGATCTTTGTATATAACTTATCCATGCCTACTGCAGATGCCAAAACACCGCAGCCTACATATGGGATCTTTGCCAATTCAAGCAGTCCCTGGATGGTTCCGTCTTCGCCGTGCAGTCCGTGAAGAACAGGGAATACCAGATCCAGCTTTACTTCTGTTACTTTATCTTCGTCCATAAGGATGGCACATTTTTTAGTAGCATCTGGTAAAATGGCTGCAGATACTTTTCCATTTCTCCACTCACCGCTTCGGATGTCTTCTACAGAATCTGTTTTGATCCAGTGTCCCTCTAATGTAATACCAATAAGAAGCAGGTCATATTTTTCTTTATTGATGCGGTCGATCACGTTGGCTGCAGACATGCAGGAAACTTCATGTTCTGATGACTGTCCGCCGAAAATGACTGCTGCTGTTTTTCTTTCCATTTTTATATCTCCTTACTTATATCTTTTCTCAAATTTTACCGTTTACAGTATAGCATATGTGGCAATAAATACAAATAGAAAATGTGTTCTCTCAAAATCCAGAAAGGAAGTTATATTCATGAAATCTGTATCTAATTGCCGCAAATGGCTTTTTTGCTCTCTCGCCTGCTTTTTCACTGCTTTTCTCATTGCTGTTTCTGCCAATACCTGCAAGCAGGAAGCGGACGCCAGCCTTATTGCCCCCTATGTGCTGCGCTTTCATATTTTAGCAGAAAGCAATTCAAAAGCGGACCAGGAGCTGAAACTAAAGGTGCGGGACCAGGTTCTCTCTTATATCCGCGAAAATGCACCAGGCGATGCTGGAAAAGAGGAACTGGCTTCCTGGCTCCTTGACCACAAGGATGAGGTTATCCTTAAGGCGGAGCAGACACTGGCATCTTCCGGCTGCGATGCTGATGTAGATCTTAGTCTAAGCCATGACCATTTTCCTGCAAGGACATACGGAAATGCCTTCTTTCCCTGCGGCTACTATGACGCAGCCCGGATTACCATAGGTAAAGGAAAAGGACGCAACTGGTGGTGCGTCCTCTATCCTGGTCTGTGTTTTCCTGATCCGGATCCTGCTGTAAAAGGAACCGTTTCCGGCGAATATTCCCTTGTTTTTGAAACTGCTCCAAGACCCGAACTGCATCTTGGGCTTATTGACGCTGCAAAACAGCTTTTTAAGCAGAAGGCTTAGCCTCAGGCTTTCTGCTTATCTAACATTTCCTGAAGGGCCTCATCGCTTTCGTCGATCCATACGTCTTCTTCGTCAGCGTTAAGTCCCAGATAAACAGCCAGTGTGCGCTCATCATCGCTGTTGTTCCAGCGGCTGATATAGCGGTCGATCTCTTCAAATTCGATCTCACCTGCAAGGTAGCGCTCTTTGAAGGTCTTTTCTGATCTATTCTCTTCCATTTTCTCTTCTCCTTTTGCGGGTTCCTTATCTTCTTCCACGGCCGCGCACAGGTGCTACATCTTCCTGCTCTTTGATATTCTTGGAAACAGTGATCTCCTGATTATCAATATGTTCTCTGGCTGCGTTCTTTGCCTCTGCAATGTTGCGTGCTTTAATAGCCGCTAAAATATGTTCATGTTCTACTACCAGGATCTGACGCTTGTCTTCGTCTTTGATATATTCCAGACGGTAACGGTACATCTGCTCTCTTAAGTTATTTAAGATCTGCACCAGCTTGTCATTTCCTGTTCCCAGATAAATCACATCATGGAATGCCTCGTCTGTTTCTGCAATGTTCATGGCATTGCCCTTGTTAATGGCATTTTTAAAGTCACTCTGGCGTTCGCCCAACTGCTCGATCTCTTCGTCAGTCATTCTCTGGCATGCCAGTTCAATGGCCAGTTCTTCCAGAGAGCGGCGTACTTCCAGAACATCACGAAGGCTCTTTTCAGAGATCTTGGCAACTTCAGCGCCTTTTCTGGGGATCATAAGTACCAGGCCTTCCAGTTCCAGCTTACGGATGGCTTCACGGATCGGTGTACGGCTTACGCCTAACTTTTCTGCCAGCTGGATCTCCATCAGTCTTTCTCCCGGAGCCAGTTCTCCCTTTAAAATAGCCTGACGCAGTGTGTTAAATACAACATCACGAAGAGGCAGATATTCGTTCATATTGACTTTAAAATTGTTTTCCATCTTAAGACCATTCCTTTCTGTGTTTTATCTGTATTCTGTTTCTATTTATGCTTTATCCGTATTCTACCGGCTGCGTTTTACATTAAAGAAATTGGTGAGATATACCTGTTTTGCCAGTTTGGAAGCATCGCCGTAGCGAAGTTTTTCATAGGCATTCTGGGCCGCCTGAGGATTGGTGAACAGGCCAAATACAGTAGGCCCGCTTCCGCTCATCATGGCATTGACAGCGCCTTCTTCTTTCATCACCTGCTCGATCTCACCGATCACAGGATATTTACCTGCTGTAACAAGTTCCAGCACATTTCCGAATTTTCCGGCTATTTCGTGAATGTTCTGCCGGTCAATGGCTGCTAACATACCATCAATATCTGGATGATCTTCTGGTTTTAACTCCATGGCATCCAGACTTTCATATACCACTTTTGTGGAAACGCTGATCCCCGGCTTTGCGATGAGCACCTGACACTGAGGGATCTGTGGAAGAGGTGTTAATTCTTCACCGATTCCTTCGGAAAGGGCAGTTCCTCTCATCAGGCAGTATGGGATATCTGCTCCCAGTTTTACGCCCCGCTCCATCAGTTCTTTTATGCTAAGGCCCAGGCCAAACATTTTATTAACGCCAAAAAGGACGGCTGCTGCATCCGTACTGCCTCCGGCCATTCCTGCTGATACAGGAATGAACTTTTTAAGTTTTATAGAAACGCCTTCTTTTACCCCAAACTCTTCCATTAAAAGAGAGGCTGCGCGGTAGGCCAGATTCTGCTCATTGTTTGGAAGATAAAACAGGTTGGTCTCTAAACGGATACCTGGCTCTTTTGTTCTGTAAAGTTCGATGCGGTCATGAAGTCCCACGGTCTGCATGATCATGCGCACATCATGATACCCATTGTCTCTTCTCCCCAGTACATCCAACGCCAGATTTATCTTGCCATATGCTTTCAGGCGTAAATGTGTGATCATAGCTGCTGTCCCCTTTTGTTGTTTCTGTTTTTATAATACATTATATTGTATACATTAATTTAGGCCTTTTTTCAAGGGGCTAAACATTAAAAAAATATTAAAAAACATTAAGCCGTAATTTATCTGCTGTACCGGGCCGGATACTGGATTTTTTCCTTTGCGTATTCAAAGGGCCAGACTGTTTTATATTCCCCATCCTGGATCTGGGCAATGGCTACGGATGCGGAAATATTATCGTGGTAATGCCAGGTTCCTTCGATCTCATGATCCTCAAAACAGATCCGGTCATAGGGAAGGATGATCTCTTCGCAGCCTGGGAAGCTTTCACGGATGTCCAAAGTCTTTAAGGCATCTTTCACTGCCTCTCCATTGGTGCTTTTCGCCTGCTCCATGGCTGTTTTTAAGACCCATACAGCTGTATATGCCTCTGCGGAATGCCCATTCATATCGATCCCAAAGATCTTTTTAAAACGCTGGTTCACCTCATGGCCTTTGGTCATATCCGGATTCCACTCTACCACAGTAGCAACTCCCTCTGCGCTTTCCCCTGCTTCTGAAAGAAAGCTTGGGTCGGCAAAACCATTTGCCTTTGCAATAAGAATAGGCGGTTCATAGTCCTGTTCTTTCATTGTTTCCATAAGAAGGCTGGCATCATAAGCATAGCTTTCTGCCACAACTGCATCTGCATCTGCCTTCTTTAATTGTGCGATCTCCTCTGACAGATCTGCCGTTCCCTGTTCATATTGAACTTCTTCTATGATCTCCATTCCAAACTGGGGCGCATACAGTCTGGCACAGCGGATAGATTCCTGACCGATCAGGCTGTTGTCCGCAAAAACGGCTATGGTTTTTACCACTTTCCCAGTCTGCTCCTTCTGAGCCTGAAGATATAAGAACATATCTTTTAAATATACAGAGCTGACCGGACACATGCGGAAGAAATATTCATACTGATTGCATGAAATACTGTCTACAGTGGAAATAGCTGTGATTATGGGAACATGATATTCCTCACAGATCCTGGAGACTACCTCAGTAAGTGTACTCTGGTGACAGCCGATCACTGCCTGGACGCCTTCCCGCACGATCAGCTGCTTTGCCACATCCTGGGCAACGCCTGCGTCACCTCTGGTATCTCCTCTGACGATCTCCACAGGATGACCATCTATCCCGCCATTTCGGTTGATCTCTTCTGCTGCAAAATCAAGACCGCGAAGGATATTGGTACCGATCACTGCATTATTGCCGCTTAAAGCATAGATGGCTCCGATCTTGATGGTATCTGCTGTCAGATTTTCTCCTGTATCTATATTCGTATCTGTATTTGTTTCTGCATTTGATCCGGTTTCTGCTGTATTTTCCTCTGCAGTACCCAGATCTTCCACAGCAGCTGTTTCCCCATTTTTCTCCTGTTTTCCAGCTGTATTACAGCCAGTTACTACACAGGCCAGCATCAAAATGACTGCTGCCAGCCGCCTGCTCCATCCCTTTTTCATACCTGTATTCTCCCTTATATAAAACTCAGATTCCCCGCGCATTCGCGCTCCACTGCCTGCTTACGCAGGCGGAATGTCCGTTCATATCTACGCCAAATTCATCTTTGAACTCTTTGTTGATCTCAACACCATTTACAAGGTCTGGATTAAATTCTACTACAGATGCAACACCATTGGAGATTGCTCCCAGGTTTGTGATGAAGGATGGGTCTGTAAAGCCGTTTGCCTTAGCAACGATCATCTTTGGGCTGTAGTTCTGCTCTTTTAAGGTCTGGATGAACAGAGTTGCGTCACCGATGTAGGAATCGCAAAGGATAGCGTCTGGATCAGCCTGCTTTAATGCCAGTACCTGTGCACTTAAGTCAGTTGCATTGCTGGTATAGTCTACAGTTGCTACTAAATCAATGCCGTACTCATCTTTAAACAGTTCCACGCAGCGGATCAGTTCCTGTCCGATAGCTGCACGGTCTGTGAAGATAGCAACGGTCTTGATTTCTTCGCCGGTCTGCTCTTTGGAATCCTGAAGGTATTTTAACATATCTTCAACATAAACAGAGTTTAATGGGCAAAGACGGAAGAAATAATCCATATCTTTGTGATCTGCGTTGGAAAGTCTGTCCAGAGTAGAGATAGCTGTGATCATTGGAACTTTGTACTGCTGGCATACCTGAGCTACAACCTCTGTTACAACGGACATATGGCAGCCCATCATAACGTCTACTTTTTCCTGTGTGATCAGACGCTCTGCCTCAGATCTGCCGGTTGCTGCATCGCCTGCATGGTCACCGCGTACAACTTCCAGAGGACGGCCATTTACACCGCCAGCTGCGTTGATCTCTTCTACTGCAAAATCAATTCCTCTTAAAATGTTGGTTCCGATAGCTGCTGAACCGCCGGACATAGCATAAATGGTTCCGATCTTGATCGGTTCGCCTGTAAGTGCTTCGCCCTCCTTGGTTTCTGCTTCCTTAGAACTGTCTGTTGCTGCAGCAGCTTTGATCTTTAAGTCTTCGCTGCGCTTTTTCCGGCTCTGGTCGATATCCCGCATCAGAGCAGTGAGGCGCTCCACGATCACTTTTTTATTGATTGGCTTTAATAAATACTCTTCCGCCCCCAGATGCAGGGCATCTTTGGCATATTCAAAATTGTCATAAGCTGTAAGCACGATAATCTTGATGCGGCTGTTCTGCTCCCGTATCTCTTTCATGGCCTTTAAACCATTGATACCTGGCATCTGGATGTCTAAAAAGGCAATATCCGGCTGAAAGCTTTCCGTCAGTTCAATGGCTTGTCTTCCGTTTTTCGCAACTGCGATCTCACATTCATTTCCAAAATTCTTTTCGATGATAAACTGCAGCGCATCTGTTACGATACCCTCATCATCTGCAAGCAGTATTTTATACATATTCCCTCTCCTTGTGATCCCCGTTTATCATGCGCACCGGCACTTTGATCGTGATCTTCGTTCCTTTTCCTTCTCCGCCGCTTTCTATTTCCATTACATCTTTACGGTCAAAATAGAGCCGCAGACGTTCTCTTACATTATAAAGTCCTACGCCGTTTCCAGAATCTCCCGGCTTTTCCTGCCGGATCTCTTCGCCGCTTCTTAACTTTTCCAGGATCTCTCGGGCAATTCCCATTCCATTATCTTCCACGCAGATCAGGGCATCTTCCTCCTCTTTCTGTATCATGAAAAGGATCTTTTTCTCCCATTCTACCCCATTTAATCCATGACGCAGGGCATTTTCTATAATGGGCTGCAGGACCATTCCCGGAAAATCCATGTCTAAAAGCCGGTTATCTATCTTCTTTTCCAGGTGGATCTCATTGGAATAACGCACATTCATAATGTACATATAGCTGTCAATGAGAGCGATCTCTTCCCTGAGAGTAGATGACTTTCCATTTTGACGGAGGCGGTAGCGGAAAAAGGCCGCCACATTTTCCATAAAGGCATAGGTCCGCTCTGCATCCTCCATCATGGCAAGCTGCTGACCGGCATTTAGCGTATTAAAGAGAAAATGAGGATCGATCTGGGCCTGAAAATATTTTAACTGGGCGTCTTTTAACAGATTTTCCATAGCCAGTTCTTTTTCCTTCATCTTTATCTGGGTCTTCATATTTTCCTGGATCCGGTAAATGTATTCATTGATACTTCGCACCATCTGGTTAAAGGCAGTTGTGACCATTCCCACCTCATCTTCGTCCTGTGCCTCTTCTAACTGGATCTCAAAATTTCCTTTTCCTACTTCTTTTGCCTTGTCTGCCAGCCGCTCCAATGGCTTTGTAATATTTCCTGTGATCACATACAAAGCCACCATCAGACAGCAGGCAACAGCCGCCAGAATGGCAATAACAAACATTTCCAGATAGCGCAGGTAACGGTACAACGTATCATAATTGGCTGAATTGGCCTGAAAACGCAGCTCATCCAGTGCCTGGATATACGACAGCAGATAGCCATATATTTTCTGCACATTTTCATAATCATTCCTGTATTCTGGCGCGTCATGGGCCTGTTTTGCCATTACTGCCCCATCTGCATATTTTAAATAAGAAAGCGCCAGTCTCCGGATGGTATTTTCCAGTTTTCTGGTCGGATGATCCGTGATCCTGTCATCGATCCCCTCTATAACGTCAGCAAACTGACTGCGGTTTTCCTGAAACTGTTCTAATGAATCCTGATTCTGGACGTTGAGATATTCATACAGGCCATTTTCCATTCCAGTTAATATCCGTTCCAGTTCACTTAAACGGATATTGGTGGCATAAACCTGATTCATCCGTTTGATGGTCCGGTCGATCCGGCCAAATAATACTAGGTTGATCATTAAAGAAACTGCCATTGTAACAATAACTGGAAGGATCAGTTTGCTGTGAAGGGAGCGTTTAAAAAGGTTCTTCATTTTCATGTATTTCCTCCCTGTATTTTCCTGCTTCTTCCCGGTCAATGAGCATGGCTTTTACTTCTGTATAATAACTTACCATGTGATAATTTTTATAAGTCATCAGGGCATCCACGCTCATACGTCCCAGTTCTTTCGGGTCAATGGTTATGGTAGAATCCACTTTTCCTTCTTCAATGGCAGCAAGGATCTCATCGGAAAAATAGCTTCCTATTACTTTAGGCTTTTTTCCCTGGGCACTGCTGTCAGCCATCTGACTGGCGGAAAGAGTGATCACTTCATCCAGACAGATGATCACATCCGGCTGATCTGTTTTCCCCTCTGTATCCATACTGGTCTTCTCCCCCGGTCCCGGTCATTCTTTTTTTATTTTACACTACAGGGAATGATTTTGAAAGAAAAAACATTTTGGGGATATTTTTGCAAAAAAAGAAGACCATCTGGCCCTCTTTCTATACCTGATCTATATCTGGTTTCACTTATTTGTTTTTAAGCTTTGGATGGCATCCTCCACCTCTTTGTTGTTTTCATCTAATAAAGGTGAAATGCCGCCTGAATATTCCTGTTCCTCTTCTTTTGGAATGTAATTATTAAAAATAGCTGTAAGGAAGTAGGAATTTACAAATGCCACCAGCGGGAAACCGAATAACATCAGCAGCATAGCCGCCTGAGGCACTAAAAAGAAAGCAAAATATGCTCCTACTAACAGCATACCATCTACTGCCAGCATGGCAACTGTCTGGATAAGATGGCGCATGGACATAAAGAGTGCATTTAATAATGTGCGTTTAACCGTATTATAAAATCTTGCCTGAAGGGGAAATACGTAGGTAATGATAAATAACAGCAGAATTGTCATACCACCAAACACGGCTGTAAGTACTGTTTTTACAGCAGACGGCAATGCCATGGCAACACCTGCTGCCGTTGCTCCCCCTAAAAGGAACCGCAGATCAAAAGCAACCAATGCTCCTGCTAAAAGGATCAGGATCCAGATAGCTGTAGCCTGCTTAAAGTTCTGGGTAAAAGAACGGAAGAAAGATCTGATGGTAGAATCGTCGTCGTCACGTACCAGTTTTAAGGTTACATAATATACAGCTGTAGTGGCTGCTCCTGCTGTAAATATTGGTATACAGCAGATCACCCACAAAATATTTAAAAGGATCAGGTCGCCCAGTTTTCCTATAAAGCGCCAGACCGGATTATCGTAATTAAAAAGCCCCTGCAACATAGTCTTGTCCTCGTCTTTCGTTAATAGCTTGTTTTTCACTGCACTCATTATATCTTATCACATTTGATGCAAAAAAGAAACAGGCAGTTGCGGGGGTGCGCATTTTCAGTTATACTATAAGGCAACGGGCGTTTGGAGAACAGGCGCCTTTCTGAAAGGATGACACCATGGAACTGAAGAAAAGCTTTCACAGTGAACTTGAAAAATTAAACAAGATGTCCACAAAGGACAAGATCTGGTATATTTTTGAATATTATAAATTTCATATGATCGCAATCATATTGGTCATTGCCCTGTTGTGGGTGGTAGGCACCAGTATCTACCGCCAGACCTTCACCACACGGCTTACCTTTGCCGTTGTCAATGACTACTCCGGCGGCAATTCTTCTATGGAGCCACTGGAAAATGGGCTGAAAGAGGCTCTTAACTGCGGAAAAAAGGACCTGATTGAGATCAATTCCGGACTGTTCGTCAATGCTGAGGAAGCCCAGACCTCCCAATATGCCTATGCAAGTATGGCAAAGATCGCCGCTTTGTCTGCAGGAGGAAATCTGGATGTGATAATTGCTGACCCGCAGACCATAGAACACTATGAATCCCAGGATGCATTTTTAAACCTGGAAGACTTTTTGCCGGAAAATCTGAAAGAACGGGCAGAAAAAGAAGGCCTCTTCCTCTATGCTGATAATGAAAGCGGCCAGTCTGTGGCTGCCGCCATCTCCCTGGATACAACAGATTTTATAGATCTGACCGGTGCCATGATCCAGTCTCCTTATCTGGCTGTGGTTACGTCTTCTCGGCATACAGACGATACACTTCTGGCCATCCGCTGGATGTTTGGTGAGAGATAACTTTTACAGCTTCCATTCCAAGGCTTTCTGCCAATGCGCAGGAAGCCTTGTTTTTTTCCTCGATCCAGGCGCAGAGTCTGGCGGAAAGTACTTCATGGGAATAGGAAAGAATGGCTTTTGCAGCTTCTTTGGCATAGCCATTGTTCCTGTAAGGTTTAAAAATGTGGTAGCCCAGCTCCAGCCAGTAAAGACCCTCTGGAAGTGACGGCAGAGCCTGCAGGGCCGTCGCCGGGATGTTTGGGTTGCTGACGCCGGCCATACCGATGAGTGTGTTTTCTTTTTTCTCTCTTTTCTTCAATACTGCCCAGGTCCCGTATTCATAAAATCCATACTGATTCTTTATATATACCTCTAACTTGTCCGGGTCACGGAATATCTCTTCTTCCTTCCCATATTCTTCTTCCGGTATCTTTTCTGCATCTTCTTTTACAAATTCCCGGATGACCAGTCTCTCTGTCTCATCGATCAGCCACGGAAGCCCCAGATGGCGACGTAATATTAGTTCTACCAACTCATCTGTAACATATTCCATAGAAGGAACTACATAAGGGATACCCTTTAGATCCCAGTTGTCTCCGCCATTTTCGGTGTTTTGGGTATTTTGATCACTACTCATACAGCCTAAAACAGCCCTTCCAGAAGCTTTCGCCTCCAAAAGGGCCTGTGGTTCGTCAGATATGAGAAGCGTATGTTTTCTTCCTTCTATGAAAAGAGTGCGCTCCTGTTTCATATTGTTTTATCTCCTATAAGAACCATTTATCAGCACTTCTCTGGCTCTGGATAATCTACACCAAAGGTATCTACAGTCATGGACTTAATCTGCTGTTTCTTTAATGGACGGTCAGAAAAATCGGTACGCTCATTTGCGATCTTATCTACAATGTTCATGCCCTCTGTTACCTTTCCAAATGCTGCATAAGCACCATCAAGATGAGGAGCATTCTTGTGCATGATAAAGAACTGGGAACCAGCAGAGTTTGGCATCATGGATCTTGCCATGGATAAAACGCCTTCTGTATGCTTTAAGTCATTCTTAAAACCGTTCTGGCTGAATTCACCCTTAATACTGTAACCTGGGCCGCCCATACCAGTTCCCTGCGGGCATCCACCCTGGATCATAAATCCACGGATAACTCTGTGGAAGATCAGACCATCATAATAGCCTTTCTTTACCAGGCTGATAAAGTTATTTACTGTGTTTGGTGCTACTTCCGGATATAATTCTGCTTTCATCACATCGCCATTTTCCATGGTGATGGTAACGACTGGATTTGCCATTGTTTTCGTCTCCTTTTCCTTTTATAGGTCGCTCTGTGTGATAAAGGGCCTTTCTGTTTAATATAGCAGATTGTGAGGTGGTTGTCCAGTAAGGAGAAGGTTAGTTATTCCGCTCTGTCTTACAGTTCCCGCTCAATCTTATGGGGTCTTCCGTTTTTATCTACTGCTACAAAAATGAAAGTAGCTTTGGCTGTCTGGATCTGTGTGTCTTCTTTGTAGTCTTTATCCATCATAACGGTTATTTCAACCTTTAAAGAGGTATTTCCTACATGGACTACCTGGGCGGTAAGGTCCAGGAAACTTCCTAATGGCATGGGATGTAAAAAGCTTATATCGTTTACGGCTGCTGTGACTATATCTGAATGGGTAAAACGCCTTGCAGCAATACCTGCCAGTTCGTCAAACCACTCTAACAGTCTGCCGCCAAACAGATTTCCGTCATAATTTGCATCCCCTGACATTACAGTCCTTGAAATTTTTACAATAAATGGTTCCATGTGTGTGATACCTCCTGTATGATCTAATGTTCTCTTAGAGTCTTTTTTGTTCCTGTTTTTGTGAGAAAAATTTTTCTCAACTTAATTGTATGAGCCTGAATTATTCATCCCTATTGGGACTAAGCGGCTGAAAGCCGCATAACTACTGTGTTTTTCGCTATTATCGCTTTCACCTGATG
>CAVIPV010000022.1:0-25875 GCA_963644495.1 Prevotella sp.
CTGGTGGAAGACGATGATCTCATCAATACGGTTTAAAAATTCCGGCTTAAACAGGCGTTTTACCTCTTCCATTACACGGCCCTTCATAAATTCGTGGTCTGCCTTTGCATCTGTGGCAACCCCGAATCCCAGTCGTTTAGGAGCAATGATATTTTCAGCACCTGCATTGGAAGTCATAATGATAACTGTATTCTTAAAGTCGATCTTCCGTCCCTGGGCATCGGTGATATGACCGTCATCCAGCACCTGCAGCAGAATGTTAAATACATCTGGATGCGCCTTTTCGATCTCATCAAAAAGGATCACGCTGTAAGGATTTCTCCGCACCTTCTCGCTGAGCTGTCCGCCCTCTTCATAGCCAACATATCCTGGCGGGGAACCGATCATCTTGGAAACACTGTGCTTTTCCATGTATTCTGACATATCTACACGGATCAGGGAAGTTTCTGTGCCAAACATGGCCTCTGCTAACGCCTTTGAAAGCTCTGTTTTTCCTACGCCCGTAGGTCCTAAAAATAAGAAAGAACCAATAGGACGCTTTGGATCTTTTAAGCCGATGCGGCCTCTGCGGATGGCTTTGGATACAGCTGTCACCGCTTCTTCCTGACCAACCACCCGTTGATGAAGGATTCCTTCCAGGTTCTTAAGCCGCTCAGACTCTTCTTCTGCCAGCTTTTTCACCGGTATCTTGGTCCATCCGGCCACTACATCTGCCACTTCATTTTCGCCTACTACCAGCTTTCTGGTCACTTTCTCTTTTTCCCATTTTTCCAGAGTCTGGCGGATCTTGTCTTTTAATTTTTCCTGTTTCTTCTTAATATCTCCTGCCTTTTCATAGGCTTCTTCTTTGATTGCGGTCTCTTTTTCCTCTTCCAGCTCATCGATCTGGGCCTCATACTCTTTGATCTTAGCCGGTTTGGTGTAATTTAACAGGCGTACCTTGGAAGCAGCCTCATCGATCAGGTCAATGGCCTTATCCGGCAGGAAACGGTCATTGATATAGCGGCTGGAAAGTTTTACAGCTGCCTCTAAGGCATCATCTGTGATCTCTACCTTATGATGTTCCTCATAACGGCTGCGAAGGCCCTTTAAAATGGCTACGGACTCTTCTTCTGAAGGCTCTTCTACTGTAACAGGCTGGAATCTGCGCTCTAAGGCCGCATCCTTCTCAATGTACTTTCTGTATTCATCAATAGTAGTCGCACCGATTAGCTGCAGTTCTCCTCTTGCTAAAGAGGGCTTTAAGATATTAGAAGCGTCCAGAGCTCCTTCTGCGCCACCTGCTCCGATGATGGTGTGGATCTCATCAATGAACAGCAGCACATCTTTGGAATCTACCACTTCTGCAATGACTTTCTTAATGCGCTCTTCAAATTCACCTCTGTACTTGGAACCTGCCACCATACCAGAAAGATCCAGAGTCATAACTCTCTTATCTGCAATGGTATCCGGCACATCCCCGGCTGCAATTCGCTGGGCCAGTCCTTCTACTACGGCTGTCTTTCCTACTCCCGGCTCACCGATCAGACACGGATTGTTCTTGGTGCGGCGGCTTAAGATCTGGATCACTCTCTGGATCTCATGTTCTCTTCCGATCACCGGATCCAGCTTTCCGTCTAAGGCCATCTGGGTCAGATTGCGGCTGAAGCTGTCAAGGGCTGGTGTGGAGCTGCCCCGCTTTCCAGAGCTGCCCCTCTGCATTTCCTCTTTCATAGACGGTGCGTCTTCTCCCATAGCTGCTAAAAGGTCGATATACAGCTTCTGGACGCTGATCCCCATGGTATTAAGCAGACGGCTGGCAACGCAGTCCCCCTCTCTTAAAATGGCAATAAGAATGTGTTCTGTGCCGATCTGGGCTGCTTTAAAACGCACGGCCTCTCTATAACTGTTTTCTATAACACGGCGTGCTCTTGGGGTATAGGCTGCATTTTCTGCCATCTGTACAGAAGTATCCGGGGAGATCAGCTGGCTCACCAGCTCTACTACCTTTGCTTCCTCAACCCCGTTTTCCTCTAAGACCCTGGCTGCCACGCCGGTTCCTTCCTGTAAAAGGCCGATGAGCAGATGCTCTGTTCCCACGTATCCGTGGTTTAAGCTTTCTGCCATTTCCACTGCCAGGCTTAAGGCCTCCTTCGCCTGTGGTGTATATCGTTCCATTGTTGTCCTCCTTTATGTCCCTGTATGATCTAAAGGCATACCTGCTTATCAACTGCGTATCTGGGGTAAATGTTCCCTGATATAAGCTGCTCTTACACAGTCCAGCTCTTCTTTATCTAAAGGCCTGCTGGCCCACAGATTTAAGTTGGCCGGTTTTATGCCTACTAAAAGGCTGTATAAGCTGTTTTCTTTCTCAAAAGCAATAAGATCGTCTGTTTCTCCTGCGATCAGCTGTCCAATAAATACTCTGGCGTCTTTTTCTGCCATTTTCCGGGCATATTTTAAAACACCGTAGGATTTATAGGTCTCATCTTCCCGCTCCAGTCTCCGGCTGTTTAAAGCCGCTTTTCTCACCTTTGATTCCTGGCTGTTTAGCTGGACTGCCGCTTTGTTCACCAGTTCGATGATCTCTTTTTCGGAAAGTCCTAATGTTCTCTGGTTGGACAGCTCATACATACTTCCTGCATTTTCACTGCCTTCTCCAAAAATTCCCCTTATAGAGGTTCCCAGTCTTCCCATATCTGCCACAATGCTCTGGAATTTCTTTAACTGGGATAACATTGGCAGATGGACCACTACGCAGGCCTTAAGGCCTGTTCCCATATTAGTGGGAAATGTGGTCAGATATCCATATTTTTCATCAAAAGCATAAGAAAAATGCTCATTTATGGCATCATCGATGCCATCTGCTTTCTGCCACAGCTTTTCCAGACAGAGACCGGGGGCCAAAAGCTGCAGGCGGATGTGGTCATCTGCTCCTAAAAGGATGCTTTCCGACTCATCTTCTGACAGATACAGTCCCTGGGCGCAGGTCTTTTCCACTGCGCACCGGTTTAAGATCCGCCGTTCCCTGAGAGCTTTCTTTTCTGCCTGTCCCATGGTCTCCAAAGGACGGTAGTTAAGCTCTGTGCCTGTTTTTTCTCCCAGGTCCTTTAAACCATCTCTTAAGCCATCTACCAAGTCCCTGCTTCCCCCTTCGTCCAGGCGGGAAGGAAATACATATTCATCCCAGTTTCTGGCAAGACGGATCCTGCTGTATATGATATTGGACGGTTCTTTTAATGTATCTTCATACCATTTATTCATGTACCTGACCGTCCTTTCCTGCTTTTAATGCCCTTATCTTATCTCTGCAGACAGCAGCCATTTCATAATCTTCTGTCTTTAAGGCTTCTTTTAACTGTTTTTCCAGGTCTGCCGCCTCTTTGTACCAGTCCGGTCTGTCTGTACTTACTTCCCCTTCTGTTTTTTCTCCTGCTTCTTTAAGTACATCCTGAGGCACAGCTTCTTTCCTGCTTCCGGCAGCAGTTTTTTCTTTTCCCGCCATGATCTTAGGTATTTTGCCCCGGTGGCTCTCGCTTCCCTGAAGCTGTTTGATCTTATCGCTGATAAAAAGATCAAACACACCGTAACAGTCCGGACAACCGAAACGACTGTTCTGGACAAAATCATCAAAACTGGTACCGCAGGTAGGACAAACCACCCTGGAACGTTCATCGGTCTCTTCTTCATCTTCCTCCAATCCTAAAAGTCCGGACAAAAGCTTTCCTAAAGGAAATTCCCCGTCTAGCAAAGCCGTATACTGTCCAAAATCCATTTCTTTTGCGCAGTGGGAACAGAGATTATGCTCTGTTTTCACTCCGTTAATGATCTCTGTATATTTAATATTTGCTTCCCGAACCTTACATTTTTCACATAACATATTAGTCCTCCCGGGTCTCTATATCACGCTTCGTATATCTGTCGTAGATCTCGTCAACCAGCTGATGGGCCTCGTCTCTTGAAACGTCACGGCAGATACCGCAGGCCAGCACCACATCCAGATTCTGGCGCATCTCCTCAATGGCCTGGATCTTATCTACATCCAGGGAGACCACCGCACCTCTTCTGCGGTCCAGTTTTACAAAACCTTCCTGACGGAGAACGGAATAGGCTTTATTTACTGTATGCATATTAATGCCGATATGGTCCGCCATCTGCCGTACAGAAGGAAGGGTATCTCCTTCCCGTATCATGTCCGTTGCGATCCCCATGATGATCTGGTTGCGAAGCTGGATATAAATGGCTTCATCACTGTTAAAATCAATTTTTAGTACCATAAACACCCCAACTTTCAGGGGCTGCCGCTACAATAAAACCTTGTTTGCGGCAGCCCCATATTCTTTTTATCTGTGTCGTTTTTTATTAAGTTACATTTGTTCTATCCATAATATAACAGTATTTTACCGCTCCGTCAAGAGATTTTATCCTTCTTTATAAGCCTTGCAACAGCGTCTACTGCCACTTTCACAGACCGCTCTGTATCATGACACTGGATATCTTCCAGCCCCAGTGCCCGCCTGGTCTGGTTTCCAAGGACTAAAAGGACGGTTCCTATGCGGACTCTGCGCACAGCCGCCACCACATATAACGTGGCCGATTCCATTTCACTGGCAAGAGCGCCGCAGGCACACCAGGCTTCCCATTTATTTTTTAGTTCGCCTTTTACAGGCATACTCTCCGGATCTAACTGTCCATAGAAAGAGTCTTTGCAGTGGACCACGCCTACATGGTACTTATAGCCATCTGCTTTCGCCGCCTCGCAAAGGGCATTTACCACACCTACATCTGCTACAGCCGGAAATTCAATGGGCGCATACTGAAGGCCCGTGCCTTCCATACGGATGGCGCTGCTTGCAATGACCAGATCACCGCCCAGTACGTCCTTATCCATACCACCGCAGGTTCCTGTACGAACGAAACACTCTGCCCCGCAGTGGATCAGTTCTTCCATGGTAATGGCTGCTGACGGGCCGCCGATGCCAGTGCTGCACACGCTGACCTTTTCCCCTTCTAGCTCTCCTGTATAAATGGTATACTCCCGGTTAGAAGCAACAAACTTTGGATGGTCCAAGTATTTTGCGATCTTTTCACATCTTCCAGGATCTCCCGGCAGGATCACATATCGGCCTACATCTCCTGGACGTATCTTTAAATGATATTCTTCATTTCCTGTACTATATGCAACCGGCATAATAACCCCTCCTTATTCCTGCGTCCATTCCATTCATAAGTTTTCTGTCTTTATTGTACCATATCTCTATATAGTCCGTCAAATTCCTGTGTTTTCCTGTTGTCCTTCCTAAAGCCTGGCTGCTTCTCTTAAAACCACCTCCATAATGGCATCCACATCCTTAAAGCCATATATCGGGCGGTCTGCCAGACCGGCTCTGTCAAAGTCCGGCTCTTCTTCCGGCCGAAAATCCGTCACATAGGCTTTTATGGTCTCTTTTCTGCACACGCTTTTCCTGGATACTTCCCGGCGCATTACCTCGATCTTGGGATAGTCGGAGTCCTTCATTCCCTCTAACAGGATCAGATCTGCGTCATTAAAATACCTGAAAAAATCCTCTGCCTGGTTTTCTTTTTCCTCTTTTACCAGGCAAAACCGATTTTCAGAATATACCACCGTTCCATAAGCCCCCGCTGCTTTATGGCGATAGCTGTCTGTACCAGGCACATCTGGTATAAAATCATGGCCGTCATGTTTGATCACTGCCACTTTCAGCCCCCGGTCAGAAAATCCTCTTACCAGTGTTTCTGTCAACGTAGTCTTTCCTGTATTTTTCTTTCCGCTGACTGCAAATACCGGCGGTTTTATATTGGTCAGTTCACTTAAAGCTAGAGGTGTATTTACATTGGTAAACCAGGTATCCGGCACATGCTCCTCTTCGGTCTTAAGGATCTTTACCTGCAGCTTTCCTAAAAGATCCCTGACTTTTCCATTTTTTTCCAAAAGCTGCTTCTCCAGCACAGAAAGACAGCTTTTAGAGTACCAACCGCATACCGGATGGATACGCCCGTCTCTTGTTTTCCAGATCACAGCGTCCAGATCTGTATCTTTCCCTGCTTCTTCCATTGCCCGTTTTCCAAGATAAAAGCGGAATAAAGGCATATCGCAGGAGACAAAAAACAGACCGTCAAGTCCCGTCTGTTTCAGGCAGGAATAGATCCCGCCTAAAGGACCTGTCTCTGGGATCAGATCTGGTATCACCTGTGGATCAGTACTTTCTTTCGCCTCTGATACAAAAACCGGAACGTTCAACTGTTCCAGTTCTTCTTCGATCCGCTCTCCGAAGCTTTTTCCCTTATAAAGGAGCTCTGCTTTATCATTTCCGCCCATACGGCTGGACTTACCGCCTTTTAGCAGGACACATCCGAATTTTTTCATATCCACTGCCGCCTCCTTTGCAGATACCAGGTCCATTGTAAATCGCAAAAAGAGCCACAAACGGCTCTTTTTAACGGATCATCTGATCATTTGTTTTATAAAGATCTTATAAAGAAGCTACAATAGCATCTGCCAGTGCCTCTAACTGTGCGTCCTGCTCCTCTTTCAGGGAAGATTTTACGGTGACAGTCTGCTCTAAGATGTTCATATTCTTCATTCCGGAAAGGATCTCTTTCATCTGCTTTCCTGCTACAACGCCCCAGGTACCATTTTCGATCACTGCTACGGTACGGTTCTGCAGTCCATGTGCTTTTAAGTCATTTAAAACATGCTCCATATTGGTGAAGATACCGCCGTTGTAGGTAGCTGCAGCAAATACCAGGTGGCTGCAGCGGAAAGATTCGCTTACGATCTGGGATGGATGAGTTGCAGATACGTCATATACAGCAATGTTCTTTACGCCCTTGTCAGCCAGCTTGCATGCCAGGATATTGGCAGCATTCTCTGTATTTCCGTAAATAGAGCCATATGCAATCATAACAGACTTTTCTTCTGGTGCGTAGCTGCTCCAGGTTAAGTACTTGTCTACATACCAGCTGATATTTTCACGCCATACCGGTCCGTGGAGCGGGCAGATGGTAGCGATCTCAAGGCCTGCTGCTTTTTTCAGAAGGGTCTGTACCTGCATGCCGTACTTGCCAACGATATTGGTATAATATCTTCTGGCATCGTCTAACCAGTCACGCTCAAAGTTTACCTCATCTGCAAACAGGTTTCCGTTCATAGCGCCAAAGGTGCCAAATGCATCTGCGGAGAATAAGGTCTTATCTGTGGTATCGTAAGTAACCATAACCTCCGGCCAGTGTACCATTGGAGCCATTACGAAAGTCAGGTTATGCTTTCCAGTAGAAAGAGTATCCCCCTCTTTTACGATCACAGCTCTGGAATCAATGTCAAGATCAAAGAACTGCTTGATGATGCCAACGGTCTTTGCGTTGCATACTACCTTCGCTTCTGGGTATTTTTCTGCGATCTGTCCTAAAGTTGCCGCATGGTCTGGTTCCATATGGTCTACTACGATATAGTCCAGAGGACGGCCGTCTAATACCTTTGCCAGGTTTTCGTAAAGCTGTCCTGCTACTGCCCAGTCTACTGTATCGAAAAGAACGGTCTTTTCATCTAAAAGCACATATGCGTTGTAGGAAACGCCTCTTGGGATAGGATAAGCATTTTCAAACAGGGCCAGACGTCTGTCTGTACCTCCTACCCAGAATAAATCGTCTTTTACTTTCTTTACACAGTACATCGCTTTTCTTCCTTTCTGTGCATTCTTTCAGCACATTGCAAGTTCATTATTTACAGGTCAAATATTTCAAAGTCATCATCGTCGTCTTCGTGATCTTCGTCCTCATTTTCAGAAGCTTCCTCTGGCACTGCCGGTTCTTCATATACTACATTATCTTCGTTTTCCCCGGTTTCATCCATTTCCGGCTCCTCATCCAGGTCTTCAAACTCAATTTCTTCGATGTCGTCCTCATCTGCTTCCTCATCAGATTCAGCTTCTGTATCTTCTGGTTCTTCCGGTTCTGGCTCGTCCTCTTCTTCTATATCCTCAAACTCATCCAGATCCTCAAGATCGGAGTCATCTTCTTCCTCTGGCAGCTGGTCCTCTGCCTCATCCGGTTCCTCTTCTTCGGACTCTTCTTCATCCTCATCTTCGTAAACCTCTTTTACAGGCTTCTTTTCCGGACGGGATGCTTTTCTCTCTGCTGTTCTCGGCTGTTTTTTCTTACCTGTAACAGATGCAATAAGAAGTACCATAAGGATCAGAGCCACAATGATAGCAGCGATCAGCAGCATTCTGAACAGGCTGTAGTCCTTTCTCAAGGAGTCGTACTGGTCTGCTAACTGGGTATAAACTTCTTCACTTACTGCGCCCTGGGCATTTGGATCCTCAAAGTAACGCTGAATGGTGCGCTCATTGTTATTCAAGTCATAGCGGTAAAAATTCTTCTCGCCAGCCTCATTCATTGCGTAGATGACACAGTACTGATGCTCTGTCTCATTGCCCCATACCCAGCCTTTGACAGCATGTCCGTCAATGGTAATGGTAGTTTCTGCCAGACCTTCCGGTACCTGTACAGAAGCATCTGGTTCCATCACTGTAAATGTACGCTTGGATACGGTCATCTGGAACTGTTCAAAGCTTCCTGCTCCATCACCGCTTTCAGTGCCTTCATTTGGACCGCCTTCCTGCTTGGTAACAACGATCACATATTCCTTGGTAGTCTCGCCGTCCTGGGCTGTAACCTTTAAAGTCACTCTGTTTTCACCCATCTGAAGGTTTTCATTGCCGCTTACCACCTTGGACGCACCTTCGTCTGTAGTATCTGCACTGATGATCAGCTTATCTACATCGGTTCCTACGGTTACTGCATAGGAATCTACATCAGAAGAAAACTCTGGTGTCAGACTTCCGGGAGATACCTGAAGGGATTTTAAAGTGGCATCCTTGGAGGCACTTGCCAGTGCACTGACTGTTACCTGGGATTCTCCCTGTTTGTCTACGGTTACAATCCGGGAAGAAGAATCATAAATCTCCTGGCTGGTAACTGTGATCTTGCTGGTACCTGCTGCTGATGCCTTAAACTTTAAGTCATAGGCAAGTGTGGTGGTATTTCCGGTGCCGCCGTCTCCATGAACACGGACTGCACCATTTCCGCCTTCTGCATTGGTGCCTTCTATAAATTCCAGGCTGTTTGCATCATATGCCAGCATGATATCCGCCGTAGACAGATTATCACTGCTGGTGATCTTCATTTTTACGTTAATCTCGCTGCCTACAGATGCTGTCGGATCAGAAAATGCGATCCGCGCGGTGGCTGCATAGGCAGTTATTCCATAAAATGGCAAAAATACGTTTATAAGACAGATGGCAGCAACTGCCGCTGCCCACTGTCTGATCTGTTTTAATGTCATATCTATTCCTGCTTTCCTGAACTGTTTCGATTTAATTACTTAGATTACTGCACATTTACAATGGTAACACTGCTTCCGCCTGGGGTATTACCGCCGCTGTTTATATCTCCCGGTCCTCCTGTATTTCCAGGTGAGCTGGAAGAATTAGAAGAACTGCTATTATCAGAACCTGCCGGGGATGCGGTGGTATTCTGACCGGAAGGTGTTGCCCCGCCAGCCTGACGTACTACATGGATGCTGTAGGTCCTTGTGCTGCCGTTCTGTGCTGTAACGGTCACTGCAATGTCGCTGGAATTACCGCTTAACTGTACATTTCCTGCACCTGCAACAGAAGCATTTCCATCTGCTGTTGTTGCGCTGATCTGAATACTTGTAACAGAGGTATCTACGATCAGGTTATAACTTAAGGTATCCTTTCCAAAGGAAGGTGTCAGGCTGAAGCCCTCTGCACTTAAGTTAGAAAGCTTGTTGTTAGGGCTTCCATTTCCTGTAGGCGCTGCACATGCCTGCTGCGGCATGTTGTTATATACCGGGATATAAAATTCCAGCGCAGAGTCCTTTAAAGAGCTGTATGCCTTGGAAAGACGTTCTGCCTCAGAAGCTGCTCCCTGTACATTGCTCATATACTGGTGTTTGTATGGGTTGGAGCCCTGTACATTGAACTTCTTTAAATAGAACGTATTCTGCCCTGCTTTCACGTAGTTTTCGCCGTAATTCTGGGCGCCGCCTAAAATGGATTTTTCCACTGTATTCCATGGTCTTCCATAAGTGCCGGACTGGCTTGCGTAGCGAAGTCCCATCTGGGTGGCTGACATGGAACCGGACTGGTAGGCTTCTACGTTAAAGAAGTTATAATAACCGGAATATCCGGAATAATTTCCTGAGATCAATGGTGTTCCGCCATTTACGCCCTGCTCCTGAAGGATCATGGCTGCTAAAACATAAGGGCTTACGCCGGATTTTACTGCTGCGTCCATCAAAATATCTACGTAGGACTTGCTGGTAGAAACAGATACGGAGGAACCCGACTGATCAGAAGTACCAGTTGTAGTATCCGTTGTGGAAGTCACATTTCCAGGCTGGGAAATGCTGGCGCCGTTATCTGTGCTGCTGCCATCTGACTGTCCTGGAGCTACCAGACTTACATTGGAAGTTACCAGGTTATGCTCCTTTGGGGTAATGGACGCATGTGGTGACTCCAGACTTACATTTCCAGAATTTTCAGAACTGGTTCCTGTACTGCCGGTATTTCCTGAGCCGGTTCCCGGTGCCTGGGTACTCACATCTGCGCTGTCTGATGTACTCTGACTGGTGGATGAACTGCTTCCAGAAGGACTGCCTCCCACAACACCTGGGCCATGATTGGAATCACCTGTTGCTCCACTCTTTCCTCCTGGTCCCTCTTTTGAAACACTTCCTGACGAACTTCCAGATGAACTGCTGCCCGGGCCAGAGGTACTTTCTGAAGAAGAACTGCCTCCAGTTCCTGTGGAATCCGTTGTTCCAGAAAGGAAAGAACCGGAAACCATACCTGTAAGGCCTTCCTTTGTCTGGGTATTTCCATCATACTCATGGGAAAGGAACTGGAACACATATGTGTCATCCAAAAAGTTTCTTGGGTCCATATAGTAACGGATGATATCCTGGGATGCTGCTACCCAGTTGCTTCCATCAAAACCGGTCCAGGTACTGTTATCCCAGTTGTAAGCGCCGCTTTCTACAGACTTCCAGGAAGAAATGCTTCCTGTTGCAACCAGATTCCGGCCAAGAACTGACTCATTTTCAACGGCCGTATTCCAGTCGATCCCTGTATTTTTTGCCCGGAACACCCAGTTTGGATACTGTGCATGAAGCTGTCTTAAACCATCTTTGTAGCTTTCCGGAAAGCCCTGGGAAGTCAGGTAGGCTTCAAAATTCGCATCTGCGGAATAAGAGACCGGGATCCGTATGTAGGAAGAAGAAACATAACCGGTACCAGACTGCCCATTGCTTCCTGTATACTGGATCTGATACCAGGTTTTTCCGTCTGTTCCTGTCTTCTCTCCTGTAATGCGCACACTGGCTCCTGCTGCCAGACGGGCAACTGCACTGTAGCCGGTTCCTGCATCACTTCTTACATTTAAAGAGGACGCCTTTACTGTAGCCGTCCCCGTATAAGCATAGGAATCTAACATGTGAAATGACAACGGCCTGCTAAATGGAACATTGGCAGCCAGTGTCAGACCCAATAAAACTGCAAGGCCTTTTTTATATATTTTTCCCTTCATCTGCTGTATTATCTCCTGAATTCTCTAATTCAATGATACCAGATTGCTACGCACTTCGTGCTCACGCAATCTTCAAAAACATTCGTAATCCGCTCATTTTTCAATGAAAAATGGCTTCTTACTCATGTTTTGGCGTGTTCCAAAGTGAAAAGCCCTTCTGCAAGTGAACTTGCGTCAGACTTTTCACCTTGAAACACTGGTATCATTATAATGATATTTACCACTGCATGTCAACCGCAACAAAAAATGTTCACACAATTCAAACTAAATTTGTAAGAAAACCTTAACACTTGGAAATGTAAGCCATTGGCGCAGGATATGTTTAAAAGCAGTGAAAACATACATTTTTTCTATGGACCGGTCACTGTATAATGGAAGTTCTCCCATAAGCTTACCTTCTATATAATATTGTACACTTCCCATCTTCTCTCCCTTTTTTACAGGCGCCGTTAGCCGTTCTGGAAGGACCACCCTTTTTTCTGCCTTTTCTCCTTCTTTTATAAGGGCATATATGGGCGGCTGTTTTCCATTTTTTTCCAGCTGCCCTTCTGCCAGAACAAAACCATTTTCTTTTCCACCCCAGCAGGTGCCTCCTTCCACTGTTACCGGTTCTGGCTCTGTTTTTCCTAACTGTTCACACAGATCCACTTTTTCATAATTTTTCATTCCATAAGAAAATAACATCCTTGCATCTGACCATTTCCATGTCTTATAAGGGGGCCATCCGCAGCCTAAAAGAGCGATGACAAACAGTTTTCCGTCTTTTTTTAAAGCACCTACATAGGAATATCCGGCTCCTCCTGTAAAACCGGTCTTTCCTGTGAGAGCCCCATCCATCATAGTTAATAAGACGTTGTGATTTCTGCACTGGATCTGATGTTTATTTTCTGTATCGTAAAAGGTGCGGTCCTGTGTCTGGGTGATCTTTAAAAATGTCTCAGCCTTTGGGGATTTTTGTATACAATATACTAATATCTTTGCCAGATCCTCTGCCGTCGTAGAATGGATCCGTTCTTTTCCTGTTTCATCTACCTCCTTAGCGTCCAGCCCGTTAGGTGTGATAAACCAGGTATCTTTGCATCCTAATTCTTCCGCCTTTTTATTCATCATCCTGGCAAAGCCTTCTCTTGTCCCTCCAATATGTTCCGCGATCATTACCGCTGCATCATTATAAGATTCCAGCATCAGGCCGTAAAGCAGGTCCTTTAGCAGATACTGCTCTCCTTTTTTCACTCCCATATGTACCTTAGGCTGGGTGGCAGCATAGGAAGAGGCAGTAACTATGTCCTCCAGATCTCCCTTTTCCAATGCCAGGATACAGGTCATGATCTTGGTGGTACTTGCCATAGGCCGGATCTGTTTTTCATTTTTTCCATAGAGGACGCGGCCGGTATCCCCATCCATAAGGACCGCTGACTGGGAATAAAGCTTCAGATCCTCTTTTTCCTGTGCAAACACAGGTACTGCGCAAAACGTGAACATATAAAACAGTGAAAAAAACAGGACCAGACAGCGAAACTGCCACCATGGTCTCCCAATAAAAAACATTCTCTTCTCTTTCACCTTAAGGGCATCTCCCCCAAAGTGTTCTTTCTCTTATCCTATTCTCCAGGATTTTCAGATATGCCAAAATTGACGAACCTTACTCCCTGTGTTATGATTTTACCAGAACATGTATTCTCCTGTTTTAGGAGTATATTTGAAGAGCATCTTCATTTTCAGGAGGCAGATATCTGTTATGAAAGCAGCCCGACAGCGTCTTATCTTTCATATTGATGTAAATTCCGCTTTTTTAAGCTGGGAATCTGTATACCGTCTTAAGAAAGATCCTACGGATACAGATCTGCGCACTATTGCCTGTGCAGTAGGCGGCGATACAAGCACACGCCACGGCATTATCCTGGCAAAATCCACTTTGGCAAAAAAACAGGGTGTTACCACAGGAGAACCGATCTCCCAGGCACTGCGAAAATGTCCAGGCCTGCTAATCGTGCCTTCCCGCTTCGATTTTTATATCCAGTGTTCCAGAAAAATGATGACCCTTTTAGAGGAATATACACCGGATCACGAAAAATTCAGCATTGATGAAACATTTCTGGACATGACAGACACCATCCACCTGTTTGGTTCCCCTTTAAGCACAGCCAATCAGATACGCAACCGGATCCGGGATGAACTTGGCTTTACTGTCAATGTGGGAATTGCCCCAAACAAGCTTTTAGCAAAAATGGCTTCTGACTTTGAAAAACCAGATAAATGTCATACTCTTTTTCCCCAGGAGATACCAGAAAAAATGTGGCCCCTTCCTATCAGAGATCTGTTCTGCGTGGGACAGTCGGCCCAGAAAAAACTGGAAAATCTGGGGATCCACACCATTGGCCAACTGGCCCATTGTGATCTGAACCTGCTAAAAAGACATCTGGGAGAAAAATACGCTGTGATGATCTATCAGTACGCCAACGGCATTGATGAGGATCCAGTAGCAGAAAAAGATCCTATTAATAAAGGATATGGAAACAGCATTACCTTATCACGGGACATTTCCGATTATGAAACAGGCTGTCAGGTGCTGCTCTCTCTCTGCGAGACGGTGGGCGCCAGACTGCGGGCAGACCACGTTCTTTGCAGCAGCGTATGTGTGGAACTGCGGGACTGGTCCTTTAAAAACCAGTCCCACCAGATGACCTTAAATGAACCTACAGACTCTACATCCCGTCTCTTTGAATGCGCCTGTAAACTTTTAAAAGAGTCCTGGGATATGACACCCCTGCGTCTTATGGGACTGCGGGCCGGAAAAATATCTGATGACAGCTTCTGTCAGATGAGCCTGTTTGAAGATGCTTCTGCTAAAAAGAAAAGGGAATTTGAAAAGACGGTAGACAGCATCCGCAGCCGTTTTGGCGTTGACAGCATCAAACGGGCCAGTTTCCTGCAAAAAGACGCCATTGTGGACCATGCAGCCAGCAAAAAGAAGACTTTTAAAACAGGTTCCTCAAAAGAGAACTTACAAAAATAAAAGGAATTTAAAACATACATGATAAAAAAGACATTACAATATAAGATCACAGAAAAAGACCAGGGAAAGACCGTAGAACAGTTTTTAAGAAGCAAAGGCTACTCCCACCGCCTGGTGGTAAAGCTGAGAAATTCTCCCACCGGTCTTACCATCGGGGGAGAACTTGCCTATACCATCCACAGGCTTCAGGCAGGCGAGATCCTGACTGCCACTTTAGAAGAGGAAAATTCCCAGAATATCGTTCCTGTAGAACTTCCTTTAAATATTGTTTATGAAGACGAAGATATTTTAGTGGTAAATAAAGACGCCGGTGTGCCTGTCCACCCTTCTCAGGGCCATTTTGACCATACTCTGGCAAATGCTGTTGCCTGGTACTACCAGAGCAAAGGCCAGACACTGGTATACCGGGCCATCAACCGCCTGGACCGGGATACCACCGGCCTTTTGGTCATTGCCAAGCATCTCCTTGCAAGCTGTATCTTATCAGACCAGATGCTCCACCGCCAGATCCACAGGCAGTACCGGGCGATTGTCTGCGGAAAAACAGAAAAAGAGGGCATCATCGATGCCCCCATTGGACGTGCAGAAGACTCTACGGTCCTGCGCCGTATTGATTTTGAACATGGCGAAACTGCCAGGACCCATTACAAGCTGCTTTCCTATGATGAGGGAAAAGACCTTTCCTATATCAGCCTGAAACTGGACACCGGCCGGACCCACCAGATCCGTGTCCATATGAGCTATATCGGTCATCCTCTTCCCGGGGATTTCCTTTATAACCCGGATTACCGCTACATCAGCCGCCAGCCGCTCCACTCCTATGGATTGGATTTTGTCCACCCGCTCACAGGCGAACCTTTAAGCTTCACGGCTTCTCTGCCTGCAGATATGGCAGCTTTAGTAAGGGAAAATCACATCCACCGCAAACCTTTTGGATAATGGTTTTTAATGGTCCCAGCAGCCATTTTTCCCCAACCAAGACTTACATTTCCCGTACAGATCAGTACCCAGCCTTTTTCACAGGGAGCAGACATACCGGTATCCCCGGTGAGTGTCTCTCCCTTTAAATATTTCACTGCTTCTAAGCCGTCTGGCGCCAGTTCTTTCCATACTTTTACCCGCTCTGGTCTTAACCAGAGAGCAAGAGCGTGGGATGGCTCCAGGCGGTTTTTCTTGATGCTTCCTATGTGGAGACCCGGGCGTAGCACTTTCAGGCCCTTTAAGCTGACCATCTCAGCCGGTAAAAGATAAAGCTGGTCTCCAAAACGGAGATATTCTTCCCGGTTCTTTAACTGTTCCGGTTCCACCAGTGTCTCATCCAAAAAGCGATAAAGCTCTTTTACCACATCTTTATCTTTCTTTGGATCTATATAAGAAGGTTTGCTGCGTTTTCCTGAAAATCCCTCACTGTCTTCTCTGCAGCGAAGGACTGCCATAAAATGACCTTCTCCTTCTGTTTTGTGGGGCATGATGCGGAAAGCCCGTTCCAGATGGAACTTTTCGATCATTTCCAGGGTTTCTCCTGTTTCTTCCTGTCCATAAAAGGCCCATTCCGGCACTGCATGCATCAGACCTTTAGGGCATTCTCGCTCTTCCAGATAAAATTCCTCATGATCCTTTAAAAAAGCAAGGATCGTGCCTTCATTTTCCTCCGGCGCAAAGGTACAGGTGGAATATACCATAGTCCCCCCTGGTTTTAACATGGATGCCGCATCTTCCAGGATCTCTTTCTGACGGGCTGCACACATTTTTACATGGTCTTCACTCCACTGCTTTACTGCCTCTTCTTCCTTGCGGAACATTCCTTCCCCGGAACAGGGGGCATCCACTGCGATCCGGTCAAAAAATCCCGGAAATACCTTTGAAAGGCCTTTCGCATCCTCGTTTGTGACCACGCAGTTTCCCACACTCATACGCTCCATATTCTGGGAAAGGATCTTTGCACGGCCCGGGTGGATCTCATTGGATAAAAGAAAGCCTTCTCCTTTTAAACGGGACGCAATATGGCTGGACTTGCCGCCGGGAGCTGCACACAGATCCAGTACATTTTCACCTGGTTTCGGGTCTAAAAGCTCCACTACAGACATGGCGCTTGGCTCCTGGATATAATAAAGGCCTGCTTCATGGAAAGGATGTTTTCCTGGTCTGGCCTCCAATGGATAATAATAACCTTCCTTTACCCAGGGAACCGGTGTCAGCTCTATCTTTAAGATCTGGGCTGTCTTCTTGGCCAAAGCCTTTACTCCCATCTCTTCCCAGTCAGATGCTTTTCCTTCTTCTGTTTTTAAACTGTTAAACCGCAGTCCCTGTACCTTTTCCTGCTCATAGCTGGCTTCAAATGCACTGTATTCTTCCCCCAGCAGTTCTCTCATGCGCTCTTTAAAGCGCTGCGGCAGCATGATCATCCCGTTTTTCCTTTCTCTTAATACACCATCAATACCCGCTAAAACTTAGCAGCAAAAAGGCCGGCAGGTTCATCCGCCCACCAGCCTTTTTTAATCACTGTTTTCTATGATTCTGACATAGATCCTTCTAATTACAGCATTACCTTGAAATCATCAGATGCTTCACCGTTTACTACATAATAAGCTGCGCCTTCTTCTGCAACTACATACAGTTCAACTTCCTTGATCTCTACATCTTTGTGAGTGCTCTTGTATGCTTCTACAGCCTGGTCTAATACGCTCTTAGCAAGAACATCTTTGCCGGCAAACTGGAAATGTACTTCCATCTTTGGCTCAACTGCCTTCTTTGCAGGTGCTTTCTTAGCTGCGGGCTTCTTTGCAGGTGCCTTCTTAACAGCTTCTTTTGCTTCTGCTGCAACTGCCTTTACAGTAGCTGCTGCTTCTTTTACAGTCTCCTTTACTACTGGAGCTGCCTCTTTTACGGTTTCCTTTACAGTTTCTTTTACTGCAGTTGTTTTAGCTGCCTTTTTAGCCATTGTCATAATTCATTCCTCCCTGTTGAATCTGGGATATCCGGAAGTCTGACTCCCGAAATCCGTCTATCTTTCGTTCTATGATGTTCGTCCTCGTTGTGTCAAATGGAATTATAGAATGGTTTTTATAATTTGTCAACTTTTTCCGTCATCAGACTCCCGGTCCAACCTCCTCTGTATGAGCCTCTGTTGTAAACGCAGGACCTATTTCTTTTGTTGCGTTTTCCGTAGAAGCAGGTGTTTCTACCGGCTGTACAACCGCTGCCTCCGAGGTTTGGGGCTGTGCCTCTGTGGTCTCTGGTGCCTTTGTAGTTTCCTGTGGTGCTGCCGGGCTTACAGTTGGTGCCTGAGTCTCAGAAGGCTGTGTCTGGGCTGGTGTTTCTGCCGGGGTCTGGGTCGGCTGTGCTGCCGGTGTTGTCTGTGCAGGTGCTGCTGTTTCATCTTTGCCGGAAGCCTTGGTTGCCTGACCGCTTTCTGTACCCGCCAGGTTATAGCAGATGACCGGCATACCGGCATACACATTTTCAAATAAAGTCTTTGCCGCTGCATAAGGCATATTGATGCAGCCGTGGGAACCGCTTGTTTTATAAATGGTGCCGCCGAAAGTATTTCTCCAGCTGGCGTCATGGAAACCAATACCTCCGTTAAATGGCATCCAGAATTTTACCGGGCTTGCATATCCCTGTCCCTTTAACGTAGCATCTCTCTGCTTATAAGTAAGACTGAAAAGGCCGGGAGGGGTGGTATATCCCTTTGCTACGTTTCCTGACACAAAATCAGACTCCAGAATCTTCTGGCCGTCTTTATAGAAAAACATGTGCTGGGCTGTTAAATTCACCTCTGCATAGGTATTTCCGTAGTCATTGCCGTCATGGCTGGCTGCCTTCTGGGCATAAGCAGGCTCTTTTGTAACATCTTTTCCCTCTGCCAGAGCCTCTTTTAAAGCAGCTGCTTCTGCCTGCTGGTCGATCCGCCAGCCATACACACCGCTTACTTCCACCTCCGGGCCATAGCTGGTCTTAAATTTACGTTTGCTGTAAGCTGTATTGTATTTAGAAGCCAGTGATTTTACGTATTCTGAGATCTTTCCCTCATCCACACTTACCTGTCCATCTGCAACAGAAAGCCAGGTATGGATCTGTTCTCCGTCCAGTACCTCATTTTTGCTTCCCATAGTATAGGTGACAGTCATGTTTACATAGTGGTTTAATTTTTCCGCCAGAGCAGCAAGGCTTTCATCATCAGAGCGCACAGACGGCTCCTCATAACAACCCAGTTCATCCAGATCGATCTCTTCTTTTAAATCGTTAATAGCTGTTTTTACTTCTTCTTTTACTTTATCAGGCTTTAACTGATCTCCTTCTGTTTCAGGGATGACAGAATATCCTTCTCCCTTTACATAATCGGATAAATGGGCATCCTCAGGGGCTGTCACATTAGCAGGATCCATAGCCTTTAAGCTTTCTACTGCCCCGTCTAAAGCCCCATCCTCATATGCCAGCATAGCCTCGATCTCATAGCTTTCCCCTTTGAACATACGAAGGGGCCAGGTATAAGGATTCTGATCTTTAAGGATATTTTCCAGACTTCCGTCAAATACAGTATGCAGTCCGATGGCATTTCCCTCTATGGTTTCTGAAGCGTCATTTCTGAGAGTCAGTTTTAATACATAGTTTTCCGCCTCTTTTGCCATATTTTCTTCCACTGCCTGAGAGGTCATTCCAGCTGCGTTCATTCCATTGATGCGGGTACCAGGAAGGTATGTATTCTGATATTTCATGGACATACCCACATAACCGGCAGCACCGATCACCACTACGCCAGCCAGCACACCTGCTGCGATCTTCCATGGAAACTGCTTTTTCTCTGTTTCCTGTTTTGCAGTTTCCATTGAACCATTTTCCTCTTTCGCGGATCTGACCTGTTCGCGTTCTGCTTTTTCCTTCTCTTTCCTCTCCCGCTCCCTTTCTTTAAAAGCCGCTTTGCTGCGGCTTACAGGAACCTTCTTTTCTTTTTCTTCCATAATTTCTATGTCAAAAACCTTTCTTATATTTCACAATTTATATATCATTTTTCATTCATAAATGTCTTTAGTATATCCGTCAGTTCCTTTGCGCTGTCTGTGATATTTTTAAAGGCCCCGTAATGATACAGGCTCACAAAAAACATGCCGCAGGGCACTGCCAGGATCATTCCTGCAATGCCATTTACCTTAAACCCCAGATACAGCAGAAACAAAGTAAGCATAGGATTCAGCCCCAGGCTGTCTCCCACCAACTTTGGCTGTACCACCTGACGTATTACCTGGGTAAGTACATAGATAAACAAAAGACCTGCTGTAAAAGCATACTCTCCTCCCAACAGTTTCACGACCCCCCAGGGGATCAGGGCTGTTCCTGTTCCAAATACGGGCAGAAAGTCTAAAAATGCAATAATAAATCCCCATAACAGGCTGTATCTCACTCCCAGAACAAAAAAACCAACTGTAAGTATCAGCCAGACCACACCCATGATCTTAAACTGTGCGATAAAATAGCTCTCGATCAGGCGGCGTGCCTCTTCTTTTATATACCGGCTGTACTTTTTCGTCCACTGAGGCATATAGCTTCTTACAAATGCCATGATCCTGTCTCTGTCAGCAATAAAAAAATAAGCAGACAATATAGTGACCACTGAATATACCAGAACAGATGGGATCACTTTGGCCACTGCTCCGGCCGCCTCGACTGTAGGAGGTGCAATGGAACCAGCCAGTTTTCCGATCAGATTTCCAAGATCATTTCTCAGGTTTCCTCCCATTTTTTCCCAGGCATCCCGTACCCCGGCAGGTGCATAGGCAAACAGATCTTCCAGACGTATTAAGCTTTTCTGGACTTCTGTTTCAATCCCGGCATATAATCCGGGGAGATCCTGCGCAAAAGACCACAAAAGCCTGGCACCATTTGACACAGCCAGATAAATAAGGCCAATGACCAGGGCCAGAGCTCCCGCGACAATGACAATCGAACTGTGTTTTCGCACCAGGCATAGCTTTCTCTCAAGAAAACGCACCAACGGATTGGCCAGCATGGAGATCAGCCAGCCGATCACAAAGGGCATGAAAAATTTCAAACACCTGGGTCCGAAAAAGCATAAAAGAAACCATCCGGACACAGGCAGTAAAATACGGAGTATCAGACGCAAGATACGTTTATCCATTTACTCATCTCCTTCTCAGGCATTGGGTAAATATGCTTCCAAAAACCGGAATAATGTATCCATTTCTTCATCAGTTCCTATGGAAATACGAAGGCTGTTGTCCAGACCCGGCGTTTTGAAATAACGCACATAGATCTGTTCTTTCTTTAAAGCCTCAAATATTTCTCCTGCAGGAACAGACTTGTGAGAAGCGAAGATAAAATTAGAGCGGGAATCCGGGAAAGTAAATCCCAGTTCCGCAAGGCGCTTCTTGGAACGTTCCCTGGTAGCTACGATCTTCGCTAAGGTACTTTCAAAATATGCTTTATCTTTTACTGCCTCTACACCTGCAAGGAGGGACGGCAGGTTCATAGTATAGGAATTGTAGGAATATTTTACATCGTTTAAAGCACGGATCAGATCCGGATGTCCCATTGCAAAACCAATACGCATACCAGCCATGGAACGGGACTTGCTGAAAGTCTGTACTACCAGCAGGTTTTCATATTTATCTAACAGTTCCAGTGCAGATGGACCTGCAAAATCCACATAGGCTTCATCTACAATGACCACTACATCCTGATTGGCTTTTAAGATCTCCTCCACCTGGTCTAACGACATATATACGCCTGTGGGTGCATTGGGGTTCGGGAAGATCACACCGCCATTTTCCTTTGCATAATCTTTCACATCAATGGTCATATCTTCTTTTAAAGAAGGGGTCTCAAAAGGGATCTTAAACAGATCTGCCCATACTTTATAGAAAGAATAAGTCACATCCGGGAAAAGCACCGGTTTATCGGAATTGAAAAATGTAAGGAAGCTCATGGCAAGTACATCATCAGAGCCAACACCTACAAAGATCTGATCTTCGCCCAGACCATAATAAGCAGCCAGTTCCTTTACAAGGATGGATGCCGTAGGATCCGGATATTTGCGCAGACGGTCTGCATCCAGCTTTTCCAGGACCTTTTTCACTCCCGGAGCCGGCGGATACGGATTCTCATTTGTATTTAATTTTACGATCTTATCTCCAGCAGGCTGCTCTCCCGGTACATAGGGAACCACCTGACGAATGTTTTTCTCCCAAAGTCTCATGGCTTATCTCCTCTCTTTCACACACGGACTGTTATGTATCAAATGTTATGCTGCATTTGCTTCCCTTGATTTTATCCTTGAAGTCCCTGATTGTCAATATAGAAGAAGCGTTGTTTTTTCTTACATTTTATGATACCAGTGTCAAAAAGACGTTCCTGCTTGGTCCTGTTATGATTGGTCGGCTGTTATTCATAAAAACATCTTTTATTCAAAAACTACAGGAATCCCTGCAAATAACTCTTTTCCCTGGGAAGTCAGTTTTTTAAGGTCCATGTTGACCCGGAACTGGCTTCCATTTTTCATAGTCACATAGACAAACAGGTCTTCATCCCCATTAAAGCTGCTGCAAAGGCCGTTGTCATCTGCTAAAGAGCTTTCCTGGCAGGCGCCGATCAGTTCTGCGATCTCATCGGGATCGGTAATACCCAGATTTCCCGGTTCAGAATAATGAGGATTTTCTTCTTTCAGCTTTTTCAGATCATCTCCATGAGGAAGCTTTATATTTCCCTCTTCATCTATATACAGCTGCTGCAGGTCGATGCGTATATTCTGGATATTTCCTGCTGTCATATAGCTTCCCGGTACAACAGACTGCTTCTTTAAAGCTTCTATTGTATTCTTAAAAGAAGGATAGACCGGCCAGGAAACGCAGTAATCTTCTGCCATGTCATAGGTATACTCACTGTCATAGTAATATCCGGCATCGTACTCACCTGTCATAACATTTACAGGCATCTCCATGACCTCTTTCCAGTAATTCTGCTGCTGTAAGAAGGCGGCCATATTATGATCTATAAATAACAGGCTTCCTACCGGGTCCTCCCGTCTTCTGTCTGCCACTGTCTGGGCCAGAAGGTCTTCCTGATATGCCTTTAACACCGCTTCTGATACAGTACTGTCCTGTGTCTGGTACCAGATATTTCCTGCTTCTTTGTAGATCACTCTTGAAATATCTTCTGCATTTTCTTCAAAAACAGGATACAGGCCCTTTTTGTATTCTTCCAAAGCATATACCTTGTCATATGCACTCATAATGCTGTTTAAAGATACATTATAGCGTCTTCCCACCTGTTTTCCGTTCTGCAGCTTGTAAATTACATTCACAGAAATGGTCATATCTTTCTCTAAAGGATCATTTTCTCCGGACCCCACTTTTCCTGCAACAAAGATAGATGTAGGACCATCAGCCCCGCCGATCACAGAAACCGTATTGGCAGCGGCAGTTTCCTGAACTACCAGATCTGCTGTTCTTGCCACGGATATTCCATAAGGCTTATCAAAACGGGCTTTCCGTTCCTCTGCCATTTGTGCTACGCCTTCTCTTACAATGGCTAATACCGTATCTGTATCAGTCAGCTGCATATGATCTTTCACAAAATCATAATTGCTGGTATGTTTCACCACCCATTTTCCCTCTTCTTCCATTGCATGGGCGTACCAGTTTAAGAAGTTTTCATCTACAGAAAGCTCCAGACCTGCAGAGGCGATCTTTCCTTCTTCCGGAATAAAACGGTCATATCCATACCAGTCATAGCGGAAGGATAAGAAAAACAGGACACCTGCTGCTATGCAGCCCACCAGCTGTATTTTATGGGAAAACAGCTTCTTAAAATCAGCCTGGTAGATGATCTCGATCACACAGTGGGATAAAAGGATGCCTACTACCATTCCAAAAAGGCCCCAGCGCAGACGGCTCTGCAGTGTCCAGAAGAACATGGAAGTTCCCATGCCGCTTGCAAGGACAATAAGGATACGGATGGGTGCCATGGTCTTTTTAAATGCCATTGCCTTTCCTGCTGCTTCCATAGGACGTTTTCTGTAAAGCTCCAGTCCCAGGATGCCTCCTGCAAAAATGGCGATCACAACCCCCAGGATCTGGGCAGCTGCCACTGCCTTTCCGTCATAAACATCAGCAATGGAGAGAACATAGGCGCCTACCGGGGACAGATGTCCCAGCATATCAAACAGGTCTTCATGAGGAACCTGGCTGGCTGTGATAAAGAATATATTTTCAAAGCCTTCGATCAGTCCTGACACTGCCGGGAAAAAGCTGAAAAATACAGCTGCGGCCAGCAGTCCCACTATGATCTTTCCTGTAAGCATCATTGCCACGATGACGGTCTCATATGTAACAATGTAGTACAGCAGGTTCATGAAAAACCCAAAAAGCATGGGGCCTACAAACTTTGCCGAGCTTACGCCATATGCAGCCGCTGCCGCTGTAAGCACCAAAAGATGCACAAGATAGGTGACTGCCAGTACAAGGATGCCGTCTATATGGTACACCAGATACAGCATTTCCCTTCTCACTGGAAGGCTGTGGTAAAAATCCACCTTTTTCTGGTTATGGAGATAGGCAAAACCGGCCGCTCCTACTACGACTGCTGCTGTTACCATGATAAACAAAGGCAGAAAGTTTCCATAGGAAACAAGATCCACCACTGCTTTTGTCTTATACTCTAACACCTTTGCCAGATACTCCGGCGTTCCTGTATCCACCAGAGGTGTATAGCCGTTGTACATGGCAAACTGGCTGTTCTGGGCATTTTCCATGATCAGCGCCAGATTTACAGGATAGGCAAAGAAAAATCCTAAAAACAGCAGGGCAATGACCCAGATCCTGCGTTTCAGATCTTCTTTTTGCAGTTTAAAAAATAAGCTTGCGGATGTCATAACCTGCCACCTCCGTTTCACTGATAAATATTTCCTCTAAAGATAAGGGGATACACTCAAAAAATACAGGCTCATACTGGTTCATGATGCCTTCTGCTTCCTCTCTGGTGCCCCGCACTGTAAGGGTTAAAAGACGTCCTCTTCCTTCCCTTGAAAGGATCTGAAGACCTTTTAAGTCATCTGCTGTCATTCCTTCTTTTAATACGCACTGGATCTTGTGGATATTTAACTTCATATCATCTAAGTCCTTAGAAAGAAGGATGCCGCCTTTATGCAGCAGTCCCACATGGTCGCAGATATCTTCCAGTTCCCGCAGGTTATGGGAGGCGATCACCGGGGTCATGTTCCGGTCTTCGATCTCTGCTGCGAAAATACTCTTCACTGCCTGACGCATCACCGGGTCAAGGCCGTCAAAGGTCTCATCACAGAAGAGATACTCTGTATTGGAGCAGATGCCAAGGATCACGGAAACCTGCTTTTTCATGCCTTTGGAAAAAGTATGGATCTTCCGCTTTTCATCCAGACCAAAATTTCCCATTAATTTATGGAAACGTTCTTTGTCAAAACGCTCATAAACAACGCTGTAATATTCCAGCATATCAAGAGGAGACGCATTGCTGAAAAAATGAGCATCATCAGGTATATAGAAAAACTTTTTCTTTGCTTTTATATTCTCAAAAACCTCTTCTCCGTCTATGGTCACATGTCCCTCATCTGCCTTCAGGATCCCGGCAGCCAGACGCAGGAATGTGGATTTACCGGCTCCATTGGTTCCGATCAGGCCAAATACAGAGCCGGTTTTGATCTCTGCGTCAATGTGGTCCACCGCCACCAGATCATCAAAGGTTTTTGTCAGGTTCATTGCCTTAAGCATCTGCCTTGCCTCCTTCCTTTTCTTCTAATATTTTTATCATATCCTTAAAACTGACACCAATGCGCAGTCCTTCTTCTATGGCTGCGTCAAACTGTTTTTCCCAGTCCTTCCGCATCCCTTCTGCAAGATGTCTTCCATCTGAAACAAAGCTTCCTTTTCCCTGTATGGAATAAATATAGCCCTGACGCTCTAATTCTGCGTAGGCTCTCTGTATGGTATTAGGATTAATGGAAAGCTCTGTTGCCATACTGCGCACCGAGGGCAGACGGCTGTCCGGCGGCAGTACGCCGGTAAACATCAGCTCTTCTAACTTCTCCGTCACCTGCTCGTACAGCGGACGCCGGTCCCTGTAATCCAGCACGATCATGTTCTGTCTCTCCTTTCTGTCTATATAAACTGTTTTCACTGTATGAATTGTATTGACTGTACTAATTAGATTAATACAGTTGTGATACACTTAAGATAGCATTATCTTATGAATTATAC
>CAVIPV010000023.1:0-23841 GCA_963644495.1 Prevotella sp.
CTCCGGGCAGATCCGTTTAGGCTCCAAAGTGCATATTGGCTATTACGATCAGGAGCACCAGGTGCTGCATATGGATAAGACACTGTTCCAGGAGATCCAGGACACTTATCCAAATATGAACAATACCCAGATCCGTAATACACTGGCTGCTTTTTTATTTACCGGCGATGACGTATTTAAGCTGATCCGTGACTTAAGCGGTGGCGAGCGCGGCCGTGTTTCCCTGGCAAAGTTAATGCTTTCCGATGCCAATTTCCTGCTTTTGGACGAGCCTACCAACCATTTGGACATTACTTCCAAGGAGATCCTGGAAAGCGCTTTAAACCGCTATACAGGAACTGTATTATATGTATCCCATGACCGTTATTTCATCAACCGCACTGCTACCCGCATTCTGGATCTGACTAATGGTTCCTTTATCAACTACATCGGTAATTATGACTATTATCTGGAGAAAAAGGAAGATGTGGAAGCTGCATTTGCTGCAAGACAGGCAGCTGAGGCTGGAAACAGCCGTGTAAACAATGCTGCTAACAGCCAGAATGCTTCTGGAAATCCTGCTCAGGCGGCAGCTTTCCAGGCTGCAGGAACAGGCTCCGCTTTGGACTCTTCTGCTACTGGAAAAATGGACTGGAAATCCCAGAAGGAGGAACAGGCCCGTCTCAGGAAGCGTCAGAATGAGCTGAAAAAGACGGAAGACAAGATCCATGAGTTAGAAACAAGAGACGGCGAGATCGATGAGCTGCTCTCCCAGGAAGAGGTGTATACAGACGTTTCCCGCCTGATGGAATTAAACAAAGAAAAAGAAGCCATTCAGGAAGAATTAGAAACTCTCTATGAAAAATGGGAAGAACTGGCTGAGTGATAAGCTATGGGGAATACAGAAAAATCCCGAAAAGCATTAAGGAGTAGAAACATTCATGAAGAAATTAAAAAGAATTTTAGCTGCCCTTATGGTGGTACTTCTGGCTGGTCTTTTTATCGCCGCCATTGTACTGGCTATAACCGGCGCTCCGGCCAATCAGCTGATGGCCGTTATTTTCTCTATTGTGTTTATTTCCGTATTGTTTTACGCAATGGGATTAATGACACGGGTGTTAAAGCGTGATGAACCGAATGAGGATAGTGATAGTAAAAAATAGAGTGAAACGCTAAAAAACAGCTGCCTGCGATCATACAGACAACTGTTTTTTATATTACGATTCACCTAAGACACTCAGATTCCTGCGCTGACACGCTTATCTGCCTGCTAACGCAGGCGGGACCTTCGTTAATGGTTGTACATTATTTCAGGATAATATCCTCACGGCTTGGGCCATTGGATACTAACTTGATCGGTACTTCGATCTCTTTTTCTACGAACTCGATGTACTTGCGGCAGTTCTCAGGAAGATCTTCGTACTTCTTGATTCCGCGGATATCGGTCTTCCAGCCTGGCAGCTTGGTAAATACTGGTTTAGCTTTTTCAAGCTTTGCAGTAGTTGGGAAGTCTCTGGTTACTTCGCCGTCGATCTCGTAACCGATGCAAACCGGGATCTCATCTAAGTAGCCCAGTACATCCAGTACAGTGAAAGCTACTTCTGTAGCGCCCTGGATACGGCAGCCGTATCTAGTAGCAACTGCATCGAACCAGCCTACTCTTCTTGGACGTCCGGTAGTAGCGCCGTACTCGCCGCCGTCACCGCCGCGGTTTCTTAACTCTTCTGCTTCATCGCCGAAGATTTCGCTTACGAATGCGCCTGCGCCAACTGCGCTGGAGTATGCCTTAACAACAGTGGTAATGTCCTTGATCTCATATGGTGGGATGCCTGCGCCGATAGCGCCGTATGCAGCCAGTGTAGAGGAAGAAGTTACCATTGGGTAGATTCCGTGATCTGGATCCTTTAAGGAGCCTAACTGTCCCTCTAACAGGATCTTCTTGCCCTCTTTCAGTGCATTGTGAAGGTAAGCAGATACGTCGCATACATATGGACGGATCATTTCACGGTAGCTTACTAACTCATCGTACAGTTCCTTTGGATCTAATAAAGGCTTGTGGTACAGATGCTCAAGCATAACGTTCTTGATCTCGCATACTCTCTCTGTCTTTTCCTTTAACAGATCATCATCAAAAAGTTCGCTTACCTGGAAGCCGATCTTTGCATATTTATCAGAATAGAATGGAGCAATTCCGGACTTGGTAGATCCAAAGGACTTACCAGCCAGACGAGCCTCCTCATAAGTATCAAATAATACATGGTATGGCATCAGGATCTGTGCTCTGTCAGAAACCAGGATGTGTGGCTTCGGAACGCCTCTGTCAACGATAGACTGGATCTCCTTGATCAGATATGGGATGTTTAATGCAACACCATTTCCGATGATGCTGGTAGTGTGCTGATAGAATACACCAGATGGAAGAAGATGAAGTGCAAATTTACCATAATCATTGATAATGGTATGACCTGCATTACTTCCGCCCTGGAAACGGATGATAATGTCAGACTCTTTTGCAAGCATATCTGTGATCTTGCCTTTTCCTTCGTCTCCCCAGTTAGCACCTACAATTGCTCTAACCATACGTAAATTCCTCCTTGGGGCATAAGCCCAGTATCATTAATAAAATAATCAATCTTCTTCTACTCTACTATATTATGAACTATAAGTAAAGTGATTATTTATTATGAATGTCATAATATCAGCTTATGGTATTTGTATCTGCTAGCTGCTCTTCTTATCTTTCTGTAAGCAGCTCCAACAGGTGTTTTCCCGCCATGGACATAAGACCGGATTCTCCTGTGACCAGGCAGATGGAACGGGACGGCATCTTTTCTTTAAAGGAAAGGGCAAATACTTCTCCCCGCTCTATGGCTTCCTCTGCGAAGCCTTCCATAACGCAGCCTACACCCATGTTCCTCTTTGCAAACTGTACGATCATGTCGCTGGTAGCCAGTTCAAATTCCGGCTTTAATTCAATGCCTTTCTGGGAAAGGAACTGATCCATAAACAGGCGGGTGCTGGTATTTTTTTCCAGAAAGATACAGGGCAGATCGCAGAGAATGGAATAATCTAACTCTTTTCCCTGCAGTTCTTTAAAACTGCTTCCGGCAATAAATACGTTGTCAATAGGCTTTACTTCTGTACTGTGGATGGCTCCATGACTGGAAAATGGCGTTGTTACTACACCGAAATCAATCTTGCCTTCTTCCAGGCAGCGGATGGTCTCCGGAGTAGGCGCATTAGTCACAGTCACCTTGATCTTTGGATATTCTTTATGGAACTGCTCCAGATAAGGAAGCAGAAAGAATTGCAGCGTCATGTCACTGGCGCCAATACGCACCTCTCCCATGTCCATATCCAGCATCCTTTTAAGCATCCGGCCGCCTTCTAACAGCTGCTCTACCCCGCCCTTTACATAGTGATACAGCAATTCTCCTTCTCTTGTAAGAAGGACTCCTTTGGATGTACGGGAAAATAATTTTGTCCCCGCCTCTTTTTCCAGCTGGCGCACCGCCTGGCTCACCGCAGGCTGGGAAATGCAAAGTCTCTGAGCCGCTGCCGTAAGGCTTCCTTCCTGACATACATAATAAAACACTTTGTAGTATTCCAGATTGATATTCATATGATCCCTCATACACGAAAGGGACTGAATGCTTTCGCTCCAGCCCCTTATCCATTCACATTCATTTCTGTTTTTATACATTGATCTGAGCAGTCATTCCCAGTACTTCTTCATTTTCTTTTAAGATCGGGTTGATGACTTCCTCTAAGAACTCTTCTACCTGCTTTGGAGCGCGGCCAACATAGTGGGATGGCTCCATTGCCTTCTTTAAATCCTCTAAGGACAGGTTAAATGCAGGATCTGCTGCGATCAGCTCTAACAGGTTGTTGTCCTTACCTTTTTCTTTTACGTTTCTGCCTGCTTCCATGGAAAGCTGACGGATGCGCTCATGAAGCTCCTGACGGTCGCCGCCTGCCTTCACAGCATCCATCATAATATTTTCTGTTGCCATAAATGGAAGTTCTGCCATCATGTGCTTCTCAATTACCTTTGGATATACAACCAGTCCGTCTACTACATTTAAATACAGATCCAGGATACCATCAACGGCTAAAAATCCCTCTGGCACGGACAGTCTCTTGTTTGCAGAATCATCCAGAGTACGTTCAAACCACTGGGTAGAAGCAACTAACATTGGATTCATCATATCGCTCATTACATAGTTGGACAGAGAAGCAATACGCTCACTGCGCATTGGGTTTCTCTTATATGCCATAGCGGAAGAACCGATCTGATGCTTTTCAAATGGCTCTTCTACTTCTTTTAAATGCTGTAACAGACGGATGTCATTGGAGAACTTGTGGGCACTCTGTGCGATTCCTGCCAGAACGCTGATCACGCGACTGTCAATCTTTCTGGAATAGGTCTGGCCGGATACTGGATAGCAGCCGGAAAATCCCATTTTTTCTGCAATTCTCTGATCTAAGCGGCGGCATTTTTCATGGTCTCCGTCAAACAGCTCGAGGAAGCTTGCCTGGGTTCCTGTGGTTCCCTTGGAACCTAACAGACGCATGGAACCGATCAGGTATTCCAGATCGTCCAGATCCAGCTTTAATTCCATCATCCATAAGGTTGCTCTCTTACCAACTGTAGTTGGCTGAGCAGGCTGGAAATGGGTAAATGCCAGTGTTGGCTGGTTTTTATATTTATCCGCAAATTTAGCAAGTTCAGCCAGTACGTTTAATACTTTCTTTCTGACTAACTGCAGTGCCTCAGTCATGATGATCAGGTCGGTGTTATCTCCTACGTAGCAAGAGGTAGCGCCTAAATGGATAATGCCTTTTGCTTTCGGACACTGTACGCCGTATGCGTACACATGGCTCATAACATCGTGACGGACTTCTTTTTCTCTTGCCTTTGCCACATCGTAGTTGATGTCATCTGCATGGGCCTTTAACTCGTCGATCTGCTCCTGTGTAATATTTAATCCCAGTTCTTTCTCTGTCTCAGCTAATGCGATCCAAAGCTTTCTCCAGGTCTTGAATTTCATATCCGGTGAAAAAATGTACTGCATCTCCTTGCTTGCATAACGCTCAGAAAGGGGACTTACGTATTTATCATTACTCATTGGTTCTTCCTCCTGTGCCTGCTTACCAGGCGGTTGTAATCGTTAATGGGGCATCCGCCCAAACGCCGTTTTCGGCGTTGATCTTTCTTTCCACGCCCACTAGTATATCATATCCATATCATCTAAACAACCATCTACTTCTCGTAGCTGCCTCTGATATCCTCTTTTGGCGGTTCAATTGGGTAATCACCGCTGAAGCAGGCAGTACAGATTGCCTTTCCTCCTGCCATTTCATATAGGCGGTCTAATGCTAAATAGGATAAGCTGTCTGCACCTAAAAGCTCACGGATCTCTTCTACTGTACGGTCATGTGCGATCAGCTGGTCTTCTGAAGGGATATCTGTTCCAAAATAACATGGATGAAGGAATGGCGGTGCACTGATGCGCACATGAACTTCTTTGGCCCCTGCATCTCTTAACATGCCTACGATCAGGGCACTGGTAGTTCCGCGGACAATGGAGTCATCGATCATGATCACACGTTTTCCTGCCACTGCTTCTTTTAATACATTTAACTTAATGCGCACTGCGGATTCACGGCTGCTCTGCTTTGGCTTGATGAAAGTACGTCCTACATAAGAGTTCTTGACAAAGGCAGTTCCATAAGGGATGCCGGATTCCATAGCATACCCAAGAGCAGCTGCATTTCCGGATTCCGGCACACCTACCACCACGTCTGCATCTGCCGGAGAGTCGATCGCCAGAAAACGTCCCGCCTGGATACGGGAATGATAAACGCTTACACCGTCAAATACGCTGTCTGGTCTTGCGAAATAAATATATTCAAAAATACACCTTGCTTCTTTTGTATGATCGGTAAAGCAAAGCTCCTTATTGGAAACAATGCCCTCTTTTGTAATGGTCACGATTTCGCCAGGTTCCACGTCACGAATAAATTCTGCGCCAATGGTCTCTAAAGCACAGGTCTCAGATGCTAAAATATAGGCATTATCTCTCTTTCCAATGCAAAGTGGCTTAAATCCAAATGGATCTCTTGCTCCGATCAGTTTTCTTGGGCTCATGATCACCAGGGAATAAGCTCCCTTGATCTTTTTCATGGCCTCTGCCACTGCCAGCTCTACGGTAGGTGTATGGATACGGGCTCTTGCAATGTGATAAGCAATAACCTCAGAGTCAATGGTGGTCTGGAAGATCGCACCTGTATACTCTAATTCATGACGCAGCTCCGGTGCATTGACCAGGTTTCCATTGTGGGCCAGAGCCAAAGTTCCTTTTACGTAGTTTAATACCAGAGGCTGCGCATTCTCTCTGGTACTGCTTCCTGCTGTTGAATATCTTACATGGCCTACACCGATATTTCCGTGAAGAGGTTCGATCACATCTGGTGTAAATACTTCGTTGCAAAGACCCATTCCCTTATGTGCGCTTACTTTTCCTTTTGGGCCTTCTGTATCACTGACTGCAATACCGCAGCTTTCCTGTCCTCTGTGCTGGAGAGCAAACAGTCCATAATAAATTGTGGAGGCAACATCATTTCCGTCAAAATCGTAAATGCCGAAAACACCACATTCCTCCCGCACTTCATCTCCTCTGATATCAAAGTCCATCTGATTCTGGTTCATTGGTCTTTCCTTTCCGCTTTCGCCTTTTATGTATCCGATTACTGCCAGGAATCCATCTTGCAGTGACTGCTTTTTGTTGTTTGATCATTTATAAGTCCAATCGATAAAAGAAGTCATTTTCAGTAGAAATTATAATACACGATTTTAATGAATACAAGCAAAGTGCTCATTAAAATTGCTAATGAATGAATCCGCCCCGTTCTAATCAGTGGGGTTTTGCATTTTTTCTTCTTCCCTGATCCGGAAAAATAATAGCTTTCCCTCCTTTAAAAAAAGGGCTGCGCCTTCGTTTAAAACTGGGTTTTTCGCCTCTGGATCTTCTGGATCTGTTGTATTTCCATTTTTTCCCAGTTTCTGTCGTTCCTGTATCCGCTCTTTTTTTATGAATGCTTCTTTGCTGATGCAGATCTCCTGCCAGTTGTCCTGTTCTCTAAAGGATGACATGCAAAGCAGGGGCATCAGAAGCAAAATACAGGCTAACTGCCATTTACAAGGTCCTTTCTTCTTCCAGGCTTTTATTCCCGCCCTTCGCATTTTGTTTAAACGTCTTAAGGCTTTTCTTCTTTTCATGGGATTCCTTTCCCACGCACTCCAATTTCATTATAGAAAATTTTTATCGTTCCTTCAAGAGTAAAACAAGCTGTAAAAAGGGCGAAAAAGAACTGCCAGAGAAAAGAATTTTCATCCTTCTCCTGACAGTCATCGTGGAATACATATAGGAAGTACGCCTGAAGACGCATCCGTTTGTTACATAAATTGTTACAGTCCAGCCATGACTTACCGGCCTTCCAGATCATCTGCTGCGTTGGAAACATCCTGACCAAGATCATCTGTCAGATCATCAATAAGCCCTTCGCCGGTAGTTTCCATCTCTCCATTAGTACCACCGGTCATAGTGCCGTTCTCTCCTTCGCCCCAGCCGGATGTAGTATCCCCGGTAATGCCGCTTTCCCCGGTTCCCATTCCTGCACCGTTTCCGGTTTCAGGGACTGCTGTGGAAGTTGCGCTGTTGTTTTCAGTCTCATTCATATTGCCATTTCTTCTTCCTGCACAGGCAGTAAGGGAAAGAGACAATATCACCAGCATGCATGCAAATAAAAACGGTCTGATTTTTTTCATATATACATTCTCCTTTCGTTTTCTACATATAGTATGTGAAATCGGAGAATGCTTTATAGTGTTAAATTTTTCCTGTTTTTTGCACAAGACTCAGATTCTCGCACTTACGCAAGTGGTTCTACAACTGTACTACGTTGCTCATATCGTATAATCCAGGTTCTTTTCCAGCTAAAAATTTTGCTGCTTCCAGCGCGCCTTTTGCAAAAATAGCCTTGGAATATGCAGTATGGTTAAATGTGATAACTTCATCTTTTCCTGCAAAGATCACATCATGATCGCCTACAATAGAACCGCCGCGGACAGAGGCAATGCCGATCTCTTTCGGATCTCTCTTTTCGTGAACGCTGCTGCGGTCATATACATAGTGATACTGGTTGCCTAAGGCTTCGTTCATGGAATCAGCCAGTGCAAGGGCGGTTCCGCTTGGAGCGTCCTTCTTCTGGTTGTGGTGCTTTTCCACGATCTCAATATCAAAGCCGGAACCAGCCAGCACTTTGGCTGCATCCTGAACCAGTTTTAATAAAAGATTGACACCTAAAGACATATTGGCAGAGCGGAGAACTGCTGTTTTCTCTGCTGTTTCTTTTACTTTTTTGATCTGCTCTTCAGAAAGCCCGGTAGTGCAAAGTACCAGGCCCAGCTTCTTTTCTGCGCAGAAATCCATAAGGTGATCGGCTGCCTTTGGGGAAGCAAAATCTACCACTACATCTGCCTCTTCCTTGCATTCTTCTAAAGAGGCATATACCGGATATCCGTTTTCTTTATCATTTTTAAGATCAATGCCTGCAACAATGGTAAGACCTTCCATATCCTTTGCCATTCCGGTGATGACCTGGCCCATAACGCCGTTGCAGCCATGCATGATAACTCTGACCATTTTTCTTTCCTTTCTTCTGCTGTCCTGACGATTTATTACATTTTAAGCATTTCTGCTCAAAACTCTATTACAGCAGTCCGTATGCCTGTAATTCCTTCTTAAGAACTTCCTGATGCTCAGGTTCCATCTCAGTAAGAGGCATTCTTAAAGGTCCTGTCTCTTTTCCTAACAGGTTCATAGCTGCCTTAACAGGGATCGGGTTTACTTCGCTGAATAATGCATGGATCAGCGGGATCGCTTCGATCTGCAGTTTTGCGCTGCGCTTTACATCTCCTGCAAAGTAAGCTGCGCAGATCTCATGTGCCTGTGCCGGAGCAACATTGGATAATACAGAGATAACGCCCTTTCCGCCTAAGGATAATAATGGAACGATCTGATCATCATTTCCGGAATATACATCAATGCCGCCGTCTGTTAAATTCATTAAAGTTGCAGTAGCGGAGAAATCGCCATTTGCCTCTTTTACGCCAACGATATTATCTACATTTTTCCACAGATGAGCAATGGTAGCCGGCTGGATGTTTACGCCGGTTCTGCCTGCAATGTTGTAAAGAAGCATTGGGATCTTTACAGAGTTTGCAACTGCGCTAAAATGAGCGATCAGACCCTTCTGGGTTGCCTTATTGTAGTATGGAGATACAACTAACAGACCGTCAGCGCCGTTCTTTTCTGCTTCCTGGGACAGATAGATAGCGGTCTCAGTACAGTTAGAGCCAGTACCTGCAATTACCGGGATACGCTTCTTTGTAACTTCACATACAAACTTAATAACGTCTAAGTGCTCCTCATGGGTCATAGTAGAAGCTTCTCCCGTAGTACCGCAGGCAACGATAGCATCTGTGCCCCCTGCGATCTGTTCTTCTACGATCTCCTCTAACTTGTCATAGTTTACTTCCCCATTTTCCTTAAATGGTGTGATCAGTGCAACACCAGCGCCTTCAAAAATTGCCATAGCTTTTTTCTCCTTTTTTAATATACTGTAAAATATGTTGGAAACACGCAGTACGCGTCCCCGGATCCAACAGAGTGTTTTCTATCGTAATATACGCTCGGAAGATTTCAAAACCGTATCAACAAAAGAAAAAGGAAGGGCTGAGGTAAATGTCAGCTCTTCCAACGGTTTCGCATCTTCACGAATCTGCTCTTTCGGTAGCTCTCCATCCACCAGGATGACAGTCACAAAGCTCTTAGCCCTGTGCCCAGAAAAGAGTTTCTCAGGCAGTCTCTTCTCTTCGGCGCTTTTCCCTTTCACCAGACCTTCTTCTGTGCCTGTCACATCCGGCCGGTTAATCTTGATCAGCGCAACCTCTACTCTGTTTTATGTGTTTAATATTAGCATTATCATCTGCAGATGTCAACTGCAAATTACTATTTGGTCTTATCCCATTTGTCCTTAACTTTCGCAGTGTTCATAGCGGGTCTGGACCTTGGTGATCTCATCTGCGTACTCATCCAACTCCTGAGGATAGACAGTTCCTGTCATAATCAGCTCTGCTTCCGACTGTCTCGCCTGGCAGATCAGGGCCTTTAACTCCTCTAATGAGATAATACCTTCATCCAGAATACCTAAGATCTCATCCAGGATCAGGATATCACACTCGCCTGTGACCAGCACCTTTTTTGCAAAATTCAGGCCGTTTCGGATATTAATCCTTGCTTCGTCCTTTTCTTCTTCTGAAAGCTGGTCAAAAAAGATCGGTGATTTTTCAAAGCGGAATAATTTAAACTCCGGTTCCAGCCGTTTTACGATCTCCATGCCTTCTGTTTCCATGGAGCCCTTTAAAAACTGTACCATGATGACTGTTTTCCCCTTTAAAAGAGCGGTCACGCCTCTTCCCAGGGCACTTGCTGTCTTTCCCTTTCCCGGTCCGCAGATCACCTGTATCAGATTTTCTTTCATCATTCTGCACCTCATGTCTGTTCTCTCATGTGAGCAATTTTCAAAACCACTCTAGCACAATTTATGTAATAATGCAAATATTTCTTACGATTTCCAGTGGATTTTCCTGTCTAAAAATGAAAAAAATTTTAAATTTCGTCACATTCCAGCTTGCTGATAGACACCTCATAGGCAATGCGCTTCTCGCATTCTGTCTCCGTGATCTTTTTTGTATACTCACGGCTCTGGACTCTTCCCCAGATGCGCACCCTTGTTCCTACCTCAAAACCGGAAGCAAAACGGGCATTGCGGCCCCAGCTGATGCAGGGAATATAATCGGATTTTCCATAAGGGCGGTTTACAGCAAGAAGCAGATCTGCGATCTCACGTCCTAAAGGTGTTTTCCGGTAAATAGGCGCCTTGCAGATATAGCCGTCTAAGAATATCTGGTTGGTCTTGGTGTAATCGGTAAATTCTTCCATAAAATGGATCTCACGCACAAATACGGATAACATCAGGCGGTTTTTGGTACCTTCGTGACGGTTATAGGAGCGGAACTGTCCAATGGCTTCCATGGTACAGCCCTTGTAATCCTTATGTACATCCACAAGCCGTTCTGAAACCATTAAGGGGATAATATCCGCCTGCTCGCTTAAACGGTTTACAGACAGCTCTACCATATAGAAGCCTTCTCCAAAGACCTCATGGCTGAATGTAAAGTCTGATACGATCTCTCCGATCACGCTTACCTTGTTGTTTTCGATCATTTTTTCTGGCATAGTACTTCTCCTCTTCTTTTCCATTTTATTAGGGCTTTGCTCTACATAGATAATTTATGAAAAGATGAAAAGAAATAGACCGGATATACCAGAAAATCCACCTCTATTTTCCGACAGAAAACGACAGAAAAAAGAGGTGGATCTTTTGTATTTTAAATGATATGGATTTACTTACTTAACAGCTTCCAGATCTCGTCTAAGACAACTACGCTGCAGGATACTGCTAAGATCTTGCACCAAAGCCCAATAGACAGCGGAACAGTTTCAAATACAGCGCCGCCTGCCTGTGTGATGATGATCTGAAGGATCAGTACAAGAAGGAATACACCTAACATCAGCTTGTTATTCAACAGGTTTTTGTGTACCGGTGTACTGTCTAATTCGCGGCAGTTAAAGGCATTAAACAGCTGGAATACAACGAACATGGTAAATAATACGGTTGCTTCCTGCTCCGGTGCTGCTCCCAGGAAATTGGTAAAATGCTGAAGCATAAATACAATGGAAATGAAAATGCCATTTACAAAAATACGGGCCATCATATCCTTTGAAATGATATTTTCCTCCCTGCGTGTTGGCGGGCGGTTTAAAATATCGTCACGGATGGGTTCCAGACCTAAGGTCAGAGCTGGCGGGCCGTCCATGATAATGTTGATCCATAACAGCTCAAGAGCTGTAAATGGCGCCGGGAAACCTGCTAAAATGGAACAGACTACCACTACTACAGAAGATACATTGACAGTCAGCTGGAACTGGATAAAACGCTTGAAGTTTTCGTAAATAGCACGGCCCCACTGAACAGCCTTGATGATGCTGGAGAAGGAGTCATCCAGAAGGACGATATCACTGGCTTCCTTGGTAACTTCTGTGCCTGCTATGCCCATGGCGATACCTACGTCTGCGTTCTTAATAGCAGGGGCATCATTAATGCCGTCACCGGTAACTGCCACTACATTTCCCTGTGACTTTAAGGCTTTTACCACACGCATCTTTACAAGAGGGGTACTTCTGGCAATCACCTGGATCTTCTTAAGAGCCTGCGCCAGCTCTTCATCGGACATATTTTCGATTTCAGAAGCTTCCACCGCAATGTGGTCTGCATCCAACATATGAAGCTCGTCTGCAATGGCTCTTGCAGTTAAAATATTGTCGCCGGTAAGCATTTTTACTTCAATACCAGCTTTGCGGCAGCGGCCGATAGCGCCGTATACGTCCGGGCTCAACGGGTCAGAAATAACAACGAAACCGTCATAGATCAGGTCTGTTTCCAGCTCTTCCTGTGTCTCTTCACCGGTAAACTGATCCAGTTTTTTATGCGCAAAGGCAAGAATACGGCCTGCGCGGCTCTGGAAAGAGGTGATCTTTTCTTCCAGTGCTTTCTTTTCCTCATCAGAGAGATTTCCAGACAGGTTCATGATCTTTTCCGGATTTCCCTTTACATAGAGCATGTAGCCGTCTGCTGTGCGCAGGATGGTGCTCATATCCTTATTCTGGGAAGAGAACGGGAAAATGTGGGCAATATCTGCTTCTTCACGCTTCTTTGTATAATCCCAGCCAGCTTTTCTGGCTGCCACTAAAAGGGCACATTCCGTAGGATTTCCGATAAAGCTATCTTTTCCCTCTTCTATGGTGACGTTGGCATTGCTGTTGATACAGAAGTTTTCAAGAAGACAGACATCCGTAAGCTTCTCCGGCTCTAACAGTTCTCCCTTTGTGTAGATCTGCTGTACGGTCATCTTATTTTCTGTTAAAGTTCCTGTTTTGTCGGAGCAGATGATATTGATACAGCCTACCGTCTCACAAGCGATCATCTTCTTTACCAGAGCATTTTCACGGGACATTTTAATAATGTTTAATGCCAGAGATACCGCTACAATAGTAGGAAGTCCTTCTGGAACTGCTGCTACGATCAGGACAATACTGGTGATAAATGCGTCAGATACCGCCTCCCAGTTCATGGTGTGGGACATGGCAAAACCAACGATCTGAATGGCAAATACGATAAAGGCTGCTGCAGCGCCCAGAACGGTAATGGTCTTTCCTAAACGGTCCAGTTTTTCCTGTAAAGGTGTGGTATCTTTTTCAATGGATGACAATTCTTTTGCGATCTGTCCAAACTCTGTGCTGTTTCCAACGGCTGTTACCACTGCTTTTCCTGTACCGCTTGAAACAAAGCAGCCAGAATACAGCATGTTTTTCCGCTCTGCCACAGGTGTGGACTCAGGACAGACAAGATCTGCCTCTTTTGCTGCAGGAAGGCTTTCTCCAGTAAGAGAAGATTCATCGGCACTGAGATCATTGCTCTCTAACAATCTGGCATCTGCTACCAGTTTGTCGCCTGTTTCCACTAACAGGATATCACCTACTACAATATCCTTCTGGGGGATCAGCTGCGGAGAATTGTCTCTTAATGCCTTTACCAGCGTGTCTTCATTGATGCGGTTTAATGCCTCAAAAGCTTTGGCGCTTTTTCCTTCTGTGATAATGGTAATGACTACGGACAATGCGATGGCCGCAAAGATACCGGCACATTCCAGGAAGTTATATTCTCCCCCTGTCATATAGCGGGCAATGTTTACCCCTAATGTGATCACTGCCGCAAAGATCAGCATCAGAAGCATAGGCTCTGTGGAAGCATCCCAGATCTTTTTAAGCAGAGATTCATGGCTTTCACGGATAAAGGTGTTGGTTCCGTATTTTTTACGGGACTGCTCTGCCTGTTCCTTTGTCAGGCCGCCGCTGCCGTCTGAATGCAGATCAGAAAGTACCTGTTCCGGCGTTTTGGTGTATGCGTCTTTCATTTCTCTTCTCCTTGTAAATTTTTATAAAATCTATAAAAAAAGAGACTTCATGTATAGCGGAATAATCCAACCATACATGAGTCTCATTATTTAAGACAAGCCAGGCGGATGCGCCAGTATGTTGACTTGCCACATTGCCTATGCAGGCAATGCCACTACTCCCTCACGTTTGAGTGTATTTTTATAATATCGCTTGTTTTTCTTTTGGCCTCATTCTATTTCTTAAAAGAAGCTCTCTTACGAAGAGTTGGATCCAGGATCTTCTTGCGGATACGCAGGCTTTCTGGGGTTACTTCCAGAAGCTCATCGGTATCGATGAAGTCCAGGCACTGCTCCAGGCTCATGATCTTAGGCGGTGTCAACTTTAATGCCTCATCAGCACTGGAAGAACGTGTATTGGTGAGCTTCTTGGTCTTGCAGACATTGATCTCAACATCTTCTGCCTTCGGGCTCTGTCCGATGATCATACCGGAATATACCTTAACGCCAGGTCCGATAAACAGAGTACCTCTCTCCTGTGCATTGAACAGACCGTAAGTAATGGACTCACCAGCCTCAAATGCGATCAGGGAACCGGTCTGACGGTAAGCGATGTCGCCCTTGTACTCAGCATAGCCGTCAAAAATTGTATTTAAGATACCATTACCCTTTGTATCAGTCATGAAATCGCCTCTGTAGCCGATCAGACCTCTGGAAGGAATGGAGAATTCCAGTCTGGAATAGCCGCCGGCTGCCTGGCTCATACCCTGAAGAGCACCCTTTCTGGAAGTCAGCTTCTGGATAACAACGCCGGTGTACTCTTCCGGAACATCGATGTAAGCTAATTCCATTGGCTCTAACTTGCGGTTGCGCTCATCATATTTGTAAAGTACTTCTGCCTTACTTACTGCAAACTCATATCCTTCACGGCGCATATTTTCGATCAGGACGGACAGATGCAGCTCACCGCGGCCGGATACTTTAAAGCAGTCTGCGGAATCAGTTTCCTCTACACGAAGGCTGACGTCTGTATTTAACTCACGGAACAGTCTGTCTCTTAAGTGACGAGAGGTGATGAACTTACCTTCCTGTCCAGCTAACGGGCTGTCATTTACCATGAAATACATAGCGATAGTCGGCTCGGAGATCTTCTGGAATGGGATCGCTTCCGGATTCTCAGGGGAGCAGATGGTATCTCCAATGTGGATATCTGCAATACCGGAGATCGCTACGATAGAACCAATCTCTGCCTTCTGTACTTCTACTCTCTTTAAGCCGTCAAATTCATACAGCTTGCCGATCTTGATCTTTTTGAACTTGTCTGGATCATGATGATTTACCAGAACACATTCCTGGTTCACTCTTAAACCGCCGTTGTCGATCTTTCCGATACCGATACGGCCTACGAATTCATTGTAGTCGATGGTACTGATCAGAACCTGAGTTGGAGCTTTGGGGTCACCTTCCGGAGCCGGGATATGGTTGATAATGGTCTCAAACAGAGGCACCATATCATTGTTGGTATCATCTAATTCATATCTTGCAAAACCTGCTCTTGCAGATGCATAGATAAATGGGCAGTCTAACTGCTCGTCAGAAGCGTCCAGATCCATCATCAGTTCCAGAGTCTCATCAATAACCTCTGCCGGTCTTGCTTCCGGACGGTCGATCTTGTTGATGCAGACGATAACGGAAAGGTCTAATTCCAGGGCCTTCTGAAGCACGAACTTTGTCTGAGGCATAGGACCTTCGTAAGCATCCACTACCAGTACAACACCGTTTACCATTTTAAGTACACGCTCTACTTCGCCGCCGAAGTCTGCATGTCCTGGTGTGTCAATGATATTGATCTTTGTATCTTTGTAAAATACAGCTGTGTTCTTGGAAAGGATGGTGATACCTCTCTCACGCTCAATATCGTTGGAGTCCATTACACGTTCCTGAACTTCCTGGTTGGCACGGAATACACCGCTCTGCTTTAACAGCTGGTCTACCAGAGTTGTTTTACCATGGTCGACGTGAGCGATGATGGCAATGTTTCTTACATCTTCTCTTTTTGTCTTCATAGTGATTATCTTCCTTTTATATATACGAATCTTTTTGTCTCAGCCACAATTTTGTAGTATAGCATTCCATTTCCTATATTGCAAGGATTTTTTCTGCATTTTTTCGTTACAGTTCATGGCTGAACTGTAACACTTTCTCTGTACTTTATAATAATATCAGCTCGCCCCCGCACTTTCCATAGAAAACTTCCCCGTCTGTGCGGATCACTGCCCTGCCATTGGTGCTTTCCACCAGCTTTGACCGGAAGCTTCCTTCCTGCTCTTCCGGTACCAGAAAGATAAATACTACTTTATCTGTATACTGGCTGTCCAGTGTGTCAATGCCTTCCTGGGCCGCAAGATACTGGATCTTTCCCACTCCATTATAATCGGTAGTCACTTCCATGCGCACGCCCTGTTTTTTCTCCAGGATCTGTGCATTTGCAAGACCTTCTTTTACCGCCCCGGAATAGGCTCTTACCAGGCCGCCTGTGCCAAGGAGTGTGCCCCCGAAGTATCTTGTAACTACTGCGCACACATCCATAAGGCCTTCTCCCATAAGCACATCCAGCATGGGCTTTCCCGCTGTCTGGGAAGGTTCCCCGTCATCGCTGCATCTGGCTGTAGGCGTTGCTCCTTCTCCTTCAATAATGTAGGCATAACAGTTGTGCCTTGCATCCCAGTATTTCTTTCTGGTCTCTTCTACGAAAGCCAGGGCTTCTTCTTCTGACTTTACCGGTCGGATCTGGGCAATGAACCGAGACTTTTTCTCTACCAGTTCTCCTGTTCCTTCCTTATATATTATCTTACAGTTTTCTGCCACTTTATACGCTCCTTAATAAAACATTTATATTTATCATAATATAGTTGGGTCACTCTTGCAAGCGTGTATCGTATCCCCCTTTTCATTTTCTGAAAATTGTTGTATAATCGTAGGAGTTTCATCGGCTATTTTCTGTTGAAAATGCCGACACATTGTATAAAGGAGATCATATGAACTACGGACAATATGAGACTGAGCGAAGGCTTAAGTCCCTTTCATCAAAGACCGGAAAGTACACATCCAAGTTAGTTTTTAATATTTTCAAGGCATTTTTTATCCTGTTCCTTTTCCTGGCAGTTGCAGGCGCGGCTGTAGGCTTTGGAATGATCAAGGGTATTATTGATAATGCCCCTTCTGTGGATATTATGAATATTCAGCCGGACCGTTTTGCCACTACGGTCTATGACGCAGACGGAAACCTCACAGAGACCCTTGTTACCAGCGGTTCCAACCGTGAATCAGCCACTTATGAAGAGCTTCCTGAAAATCTGGTGAATGCTTTCGTTGCCATTGAGGATTCCCGTTTCTGGACCCATGACGGTATCGATCTGCGTTCTATTGCCAGAGCGGTAAAGGGCGTAGTCAGCGATGACTATTCCGGCGGCGGAAGTACCATTACCCAGCAGCTGATCAAAAACAACATTTTTTCCGGCGGTATGGAGACAAGCTGGGGCGCCCGCATTGAGCGAAAGCTTCAGGAGCAGTATCTGGCAGTCCAGCTGGAGAAAAATTCCGGTTTAAGTAAAGAAGAAACAAAGAAAACCATTATCACCAATTATCTGAATACCATTAACCTGGGCAGCAATACCCTGGGAGTTAAGGTTGCCGCACGCCGGTATTTTAATAAAGAAGTTTCTGACCTTACTCTTGCAGAGTGTACCGTCCTTGCATCTATTACTTCCAATCCTTCCCGATATAATCCCATTACCAATCCTGAAAACAATAATACAAGACGCCAGATCGTCCTTCAGAACATGGTAGATCAGAATTATATCTCCAAAGATCAGATGGAAGAGGCTCTTTCTGATGACGTATATGACCGGATCCAGAATGTAAATACAGCTACCAAGGAGACCAGCTCCCACTACAGCTATTTTACCGATGAGCTGATCGACCAGGTAACAGAAGCTTTGATGAAGAAATTAGGCTACACCGAAAGCCAGGCAAGCAATCTGGTATACTCCGGCGGTCTTAAGATCTACACCACCCAGGATCCGAAGATCCAGGCCATCGTGGATGAAGAAGTCAATGACCCGGGCAATTATACGGTTGCAAAATATTCTGTGGAATACCGTCTTTCTGTAAACCATGCAGACGGCACCACCCAGCATTATTCTGAGGAAAATTTAAAAGCATACCGCAAAAACACGTTAGGAGACACCTCTTTTGAGGGACTTTACAACAGCAAAGAAGAGGTTCAGGCAGACATTGACCGGTATAAAGAATGGCTTTTAAAAGACGGAGATGATGTGATTGCAGAGCGTCAGAACCTTATTTTACAGCCTCAGGCTTCCTTCTTTATCATGGATCAGCATACAGGTGAAGTAAAAGCTCTTTCCGGCGGCCGCGGTGAAAAAACAGCCAGCCGTACCTTAAACCGCGCTACTAATGTTTACCGCCAGCCAGGTTCTTCTTTCAAAGTACTTACTTCCTTTGCTCCTGCTATTGATACCTGCGGAGCGACTTTGGGAACGGTTTACTATGATGCACCTTATACCATCGGCACAAAGACTTTCCGCAACTGGTGGGGAGAAAGCCGGGGATTTACCGGTTATTCCAACATCCGTGAAGGCATTATCTACTCCATGAATATCGTTGCAGTACGCACTTTAATGGAAACTGTTACACCTCAGCTTGGTGTGGAATATGCAGAAAATATGGGTATCACCTCTCTTACCAAGGATGACTTAGGCGCTGCTCTCTCACTGGGCGGTATCACTAAAGGTGTTTCCAACATGGAACTGACTGCTGCTTATGCTGCTATTGCAAACGGCGGTGTTTATACCACTCCAAGATTCTTTACAAAGATCCTGGATCATGACGGCAAAGTGCTCATTGACAACGAACCGGAGACCAAACAGGTATTAAAAGACTCCACTGCTTTCCTGCTGACAGATGCCATGTCTGAATCCATGAAAGCAAACCGGAAATTTGCCCGCTCCGGCGTATCTATTAACTCCACCAGTACCCGTGCTGCTCTTACAGGTATGTCCGCAGCCGGAAAAAGTGGTACTACCACCAGCAACAATGACGTATGGTTCGTAGGCTTTACCCCTTATTACACAGCCGGTGTATGGGGCGGCTGCGACAACAACCAGAAGTTAAAACACGGCAATGTGGATAACGGCGGGACTTCCTTCCACAAGGATATCTGGCGCAATATCATGAACCGGGTACACGAAGGCCTGGACGATCCTGGATTTACCGTTCCTGACAGCATTGAAACTGCTGAAATCTGCCGTAAGTCTGGAAAACGGGCTGTTTCCGGCGTATGCGACCACGACCCAAGAGGAAATGCAGTCTACACCGAATATTTTGCAAAAGGAACTGCTCCTACAGAGGTTTGCGACAAGCATGTAGCTGTAAGCATCTGTGCTGATTCTGGAAAGCGTTCTACGGAGTACTGCCCTAACAAGACCTCCCGGGTATGTATGGTACTTCCAGAAGGAGAAGAAAATCTGGCAACCGATGATTCCGTTTTCTCCATCCCTGACTACTGCAACATCCACAGCCATAATTCCACTATTATCTCTCCTACCATTGAAGAGGGTGGAAATTCCGAGGGAGGAGCAACCGATCCTACAAAAGCCATGGTAGTGCCTGTAGGACCTGGTTACCAGCCTACCACTGCACCGGAATGGGAATATACCGGGCCAGGGGCAAGGAATTAACTTTTACATTTGCATTTTTAAATATGTAAATATTCAGGGACTGATGTAAATGCACTTACACCAGTCCCCGTTTTAATGGACAGACAACTTATTTACTTCATCTTGGGCTTAAAGATCAGCGAAGCCAGATATCCAAACACAAGGGCTGCGGTAATTCCGCCGGAGGATGCCGTAAGCCCGCCTTTAAAAGCGCCCAGGATGCCTTCTTCTCCTATAGCCTTTTTTACGCCCTGCCACAAGGTATTTCCAAAGCCTAAAAGTGGGACGCTGGCTCCTGCTCCGGCCCATTCTTTAAAGGACTCATAGATGCCGATGGCCCCTAAAATGGCGCCGGATACCACCAAAAGGACCATAATGCGGCCGGGCATCATTTTCGTTTTTTCCATTAAGATCTGCACCAGGGCACAGATCACTCCCCCTGCAAGAAATGCTTTTATATAATCCATTTTTTCATCATGCCTTTCACATTTTTATATTTGGTTTCATATTTGCATACAAACTGGCTTATTTTCCCATACGCTCTAAGATCACCCCATGGGCGATCCCTGGTATGGTCTGGCCTTCGTTAAAGCTGACTGTGGAAAGCAGGGCTCCTGTTGGAATAAAAAGGACCCGTTTCCAGATACCAGCCTGGATATTTGGCAATATCAAGGCTCCAAGGACTAAAGCGCTGCAGCCGCAGCCGCTTCCTCCTGCGTGGGTATCCTGTTTCCCACTGTCATAGATCTCCATACCGCAATCCATTAACAGTTCTTCTGCTTCCAGACCTTCATTTTTCAAAAGATCCGCTAAAGCCTGTTTTCCAATTTTTCCCAAATCTCCGGTGATGATCTTGTCATACCAGCCATTTTTAAACTGTTCTTTCGTGATCTCCAGATCTTTTAAATTCTGCATCACCGTATGAAAGGCTGCAGGCGCCATGGCAGCTCCCATATTCATGGAATCTCTGACTCCCGCGTCTACCACCTGACCAGTGGTGATCCCTGCGATCTGGGCGATCCCTTTTTCTCCATGTTTTCCCACTACTGCCGCCCCGCAGCCTGTTACGGTCCAGGTGGCGGATTTTGGCCTCTGGTTTCCATATGCAAGGGGAAAACGGAATTCTTTTTCTGCTGTAGCAAAATGACTGGAAGCCATGGCAAGCACATTTTTCCCGTATCCTGCATTTACGGTCATTGCTCCAAGTCCTAAGGCTTCTCCCATGGTAGAGCAGGCGCCGTACAGCCCTAAAAGAGGGATTTTAAGGCTTCCTGTCCCAAATGAAGTTGCGATCAACTGACCTAACAGATCTCCTGCAAAGCAGTAATCCATTTCCTGTTCTGTAAGATAGGCTTTTGCCAGTGCCAATCTGGCCGCCTTTTCCTGCATGGCGCTTTCCGCCTCTTCCCAGTTTTCTCTTCCCATTTTATCATCCTGCTCTACTGCGTCAAACAGAGCTCCTAACGGCCCTTCTCCTTCTTTTGTCCCTGCTACAGAGGCAATACTTTTGATCACAGGGGGATGTTCAAATAAAATACTGGCTCTTCCTCTTTTCTGCTCCATACTGTTTTCCAGCCTTTCTTAATTTTTCTATCTCTCTTTTCTATATTCTTTTTCTTGATCCTTGTCTTTATCTTTAGCATGGCTGTTTTAAAGCAAAAATATTCTATAGAAACATATTCTGCAAGATCCATGACAGCGCAAAAAAGCCGCTGCAAAGGAATTTTCGTTCCCTTACAGCGGCCTTTTTAATGTTTCTAAACAGGCATATCACCAAGTGGTGATATGATCCATAGATCAAAATTAAGCTTCTGCTTCTTCGTATTCTTTTCTCTTTTCCTGGTCATTTAACAGGTTGGTCATGCTCTTTAAGCTGATGCCCAGTGTAGATGTGTTGTGCAGCAGGGCAGAGGTAGCAGGTGCCAGCACACCGGCAACGCCTAAAAGGATCAATCCTAAGTTAAATCCAATGACAAAGCGGTAATTTCCGTGGATACGCTTCATCAGACCATTGCTGATCTCTTTTAATGTTACCAGCTGATACAGATTTTCCTCAGAAATCGTGATATCTGCGATCTCTCTTGCGATCTCAGCACCTTCACTGATAGCGATACCTACGTCAGCTGCAGAAAGTGCAGGTGAATCATTGATACCGTCACCGATCATAATGACCTTACGGCCCATAGCCTTTTCGCGCTCTACAAATCCGGCCTTATCCTCTGGAAGTACCTCAGAGAAGTACTGGTCAACGCCTACTTTTTCAGCAATGGCTCTTGCAGTTCTCTCGCTGTCACCGGTCATCATAACGATGTTCTTGATTCCAAGACGTCTTAATGCGTCAACGGTATCCTTTGCTTCCGGACGGAGCGGATCTTCAATAAGGATAACTGCTGCCAGCTTTCCGCCGATAGCCATGTACAGATGAGAATAATATGGCGGCAGTTCATCAAATGCCTTCTTATTCTCTTCTGGAATGGTACACTGCTCATCATCAAATACAAAATGATGGCTGCCGATGACAACACGCTCATCATTTACATAGGTTGCAATACCGTGAGCTACGATATAATCAACCTTGGAGTGCATTTCTTCATGGACAAGCTTTCTCTTTACTGCTTCTTTTACAACTGCATTTGCCATGGAATGAGGGAAATGCTCCTCAAGGCAGGCAGCGATCCGTAAGATCTCATTTTTGGTCATATCATTGAACACAACAATATCAGCCAGTACCGGTTCTGCCTTTGTAAGAGTACCGGTCTTGTCAAATACGATGGTGTTTGCCTCTGCTACAGCCTCTAAGAACTTGCCGCCCTTTACAGTGATGCGGTGGCTGTTTGCCTCACGCATAGCAGAAAGTACGGATAATGGCATTGCCAGCTTTAATGCACAGGAGAAGTCTACCATCAGGATAGACAGTGCCTTTGTAGAGTTGCGGGTAAGCAGCCATGTAAGAGCCGTACCTCCAAGGCTCCATGGAACCAGTGCGTCTGCCAGGCTTGCTGCCTTTCCTTCTACAGAGGATTTTAACTTCTCAGAATCCTCGATCATCTTTACAATACGTTCAAAACGGGTGGAACCTGCTGCATGTTTTACCTTAAGAGTGATCTCGCCCTCTTCTACTGCAGTACCTGCATATACATAAGAACCTGCTTCCTTCTTTACAGGCACAGATTCACCGGTCATGGAAGCCTGGTTTACCATAGCTTCGCCGGTTACAACTTCACCGTCTAACGGGATCACATTTCCAACATGGACAGTTACCAGGTCCCCTTCTTTGATGTTGGATACAGGAACTAACACTTCTGTGCCGTCTACATTCTGCCATACCTTTTCAATGTTTAAGGACATGCTTCTTGCCAGATCGCCAACAGACTTCTTGTGGGTCCATTCCTCTAACAGTTCGCCAATGCCTAATAAGAACATAACAGAACCGGCAGTATTAAAGTCGCTTCTTATAATAGAAACGGTAATAGCCGTTGCATCCAGGACTTCTACTTCCAGTTTGCCCTTTAACAGGCAGCGGATGCCCTTAAATACATAGCGGATGGCTTTTGCTGTGGTATAAACAGCTCTTAACCAGAATGGGAAGCAGGTCTTTGTAACCATGCGCACAGCTACATGTTTAAACAGCTTTTCCTGATACTCTCTGTTTAACTCACGTCCGCTGTCTGCCGGTACGATCTCTTCTAATTCTTTATTTTCATAAGAAAAGGTCCTGATGCCTTCCAGGATCTCATTTCTGTCGCCTTTATAAATAATAACTGCATCTGCGGTCCTCTCATAAACCTTTGCGGTCTGTACACCGGAAAGAGTTCCCAGATAATATTGAAGCAGATCCGCCTGACGCAGGCTCATAACGCCTCTCTGGAATACATGGATACGGAATCTTCCGTTTATCTCATGTTTAATGGAAAATTTCATACGTATATCGCTCCCTGTAAAAGAAAGCCCGGGAAGTTTTCTCCCCAGGCTTTATAGATT
>CAVIPV010000023.1:23851-25801 GCA_963644495.1 Prevotella sp.
ATTAAGCCTCAGCAGTTGCTGCTTCTTCCTCGTTGAAGGACTCTTCTGCCTGGCTCTCATCCTCGAAAACTTCTTCTTTGTTTCTCTGCTCATTGATCTCCTTAGCTTCTGCCAGGATATCTTCTGCATTTTCCTGGATGTTGGTTGCAGTAGTCATAACACAATCCTTAGCGCGAAGGCCGGCTGCCAGACAGTTGATGTAGAACTTCTTAGCGTCTTTGCTTCCTAAAACCTTAACACCGGCTGTGCCGAACAGTACACCGCTTGCGAATAAACCAATCTTCTTTACTTTACCGATATCTAACATCATATTTTTATCCTCCTTAAATCTTAGGTATTTTGTGTGTTTTAAATTACATTTGATACTTTAGCAAATCAACCTACAGTTAGTCAATTCCAACATTTCTCATTTAATAAAATCTTTTTGTAACCTGTTTTTGTGCTTTAAACTTTGATCCTGTACGCTATCTCTTTTCCTACTGCCACTTTTCCCTTCTTTGTGCCAATGATCAGATCACCCATGCAGTTCTGGATCACCTTAATACGGCTTCCTTCTGCGATACTGTGTTTTTCCATCCATTCTGCAACTTTCACGCCTGCCGTCATCCATTTAATAGTGCAGATTGCACCAGGCTTTATTTCTGTTAATGCCTGCATATAAATGCCCCCTCTGAATAATCCGATTAATGTTGACTAACTTAAGTTATACAAGACTAATATTGTCAGTTATTTTCCTTTGTTGTATTAATATTGTATTTCCATATTCCCCGGTTAGTCAATTATAAATTGCTTTTATTTTTCACGAAATGAGTTATACTTATACTATCAATGCTCACAATACTACAAATATTACCCAGGAGGTTATATACAAATGAAAAAACCGATCATCGGCATCCTTGGTGCCCATATGTCAAATAACAGCGGTCCGGCTCCGGTACCTGCAGACTACGTAAATCATGCTTACTGTGCAGGTGTGGAAAATGCAGGAGGCATCCCCATTCTCCTTCCTGTTTTAAAAGACCCTGAAGATATGGATCCGGTATTGGCCATGTGCGATGGTCTTCTTATTCCAGGAGGCGTAGATGTTGACCCACGTTTTTACGGCGAAGACCCATCTCCTCTTTTGGGTTCTTTAGATTCTGCCATGGACCGTTTCTGGATCCATGCTGCAAACTATGCTTTAGAGCATAAAATGCCGGTCCTTGGCATCTGCCGGGGACTGCAGCTTGTAAATGTAGCTTTTGGCGGCAGCCTTTATCAGGATCTTTCCTATATGAATCCGGACCATATGCTCCATTCCCAGAAGCAGAACCGTGATTACCTCATCCATCAGGTCACCATGGATGCTGACAGCCACTTAGCTTCTATTTTAGGTGCAGAGCCAGTCTACACCAATACCATGCATCACCAGTGCGTAAAGGATCCAGGAAAAGGCTTAAAAGTCACCGCCCATACAGCGGATGGTATCCCAGAAGCCATGGAAACAGCCGACGGACAGTTTATCCTGGTACAGTGGCATCCGGAAGAACTGCAGGACAGTGAACCGCGTATGCGCGGACTGTTTAAGGATCTGGTGGAAAAAGCCACTAAATAGATCAGGACAAAAAACAGATCTGATAGTATAACAAAAGCAGCATACCCGGTCTTAGGAACTTATCTTAAGCCCAATGGGTATGCTGCTTTTTCACGTTCACTATTTGATCATGCTAAATTTAATTATACTAAAAACAGACACCATACAGGTACTGTCACCAGTGAAAGCAAGGTAGTAGATACAACACAGCGGGTTGCGAACTTTTCATCTTTATTGTACTTGGAAGCTATGATCGCTGTTGTACTGGCTGCCGGCATTGCCGCTAAAACAACAGACACACCTGTTACCAGCTCATCTACTGCTGCAAGTCTGCATCCGATATACACTAAAAGAGGAATAAATACCAGGCGTATAAA